>CAYSLJ010000001.1:0-137499 GCA_964431735.1 uncultured Synergistia bacterium
GGCCAGGGACAGGTTTTAATATGGGTACTAACTTATTTGGAGCGGTACTAAGAACCTATCCGAAAAGTAATATTTATTCTACACCCTTCCGGTGGGTGAGGCTCTGGAGAAAAATATATACCGTATTAACAGTAATTTATAAATTAAACAAATGTAATATCGTAGCAGTCTGTAATAAGAGTTTTTTTGCAAGAGGATTATAGATTTTTCGGAAGAGCCTCACACACCGGAAGGTATTTGATGACTTTTCGGATAGGCTCTAAGGAGTTGTAAAAAAATAACCTTATCATATTTAAAATCGTGACGCGTTACGCGTAACCCGTGACGGGAGGACAAAAACCATAATTTTCCAGAGTTATTTTCTTACAGTCCCTAATAGTATTATAGTGTATTTCATAAGTTATTAGAATTTAATTAGAGTGAAAAGTGAAAAGTGAAAAGAATAGGACATTAATCACTATTCACTATTCACTACTCACTTTTCACCCATTCTTAATTATAGATTGTTATGAAACTAACTATAATGACATTTATTATGTAATTTTTATAAAATCTGACTGCTGATAGCTGAAGGCTTATAAATAGAATAACTAACTGTTATGGCAGTGTGATTGTAGCAAAATATGGAATATTTTCCCGTCACGCGTTACGCGTCACGCGTCACGATCTGTAATCAAAATTTCTATTGCTGTATTGGCCTGCATATTTGCGACAATTGCAACCCTTGCAGAACAGAGACCCATAGACATATCGCTTTTTCCGTCACCGCAGAAATAAATGTTTCCTATTTTTGTTACCTTCAGGTCATCAAATCTGCCGATGCCGGAGAGACCATTCCCGCATACCAGCGGTTTGTCCGGGAAACTTCTGCACCATGACTCTATAAGCCATTTTTTTCTTTCTGCCCTGTCGAAGGCTTCTATGAGCAGATCGGAAGACCCGAATAGTTCAGCCACATTATCGGGAGTTATCTCACAGGTATGGGTAATAAGGTTTACTTTCGGGTTTATTGCTTTAAGATGAAAAGACAGGGATTCTACCTTTTTCTTTCCAATGTCTGACTGAAAGAAAAACTGACGATTCAGATTTGATTCTTCGACTGTATCATAATCTGCAAGGATTAAAGTTCCAATACCTGCTCTTACCAGTGATACTGCCGCATTGGAACCGAGCCCTCCGCAGCCTGCTATACCGATACAGGATTTCTGCAATATTTCCGTTGTGCCGGGAACATTTCGGGAAAATATATCCATTAAGTTCAATCTCTCCATTTTTATATATATAAATTTCTTTACTTTTCAATTAAATAAATTCTATCTTCTGTTTCCACTAAATATCCTGTGTTATATTAACAGCCTGAATTCCCCTATGGTGTTTAATAAGATCAAATTTTACACAGAACCATTCCTGAAGTTCATCTATTTTAATTCCCTTTAAACCACTGTGATGAAAGAAATATTCATCTCCGTCTTCTCCTGTGATAAAACCATAACCTTTACCCGGGAAAACTACTTTAATCCGTCCTTTCAACTTCTGGCTTATTAAATTTTGACTCATCCCCGGGAAAGATTTTTTCTTTACTGGCTTTTCTTCAGGAATTTTTCGAATATCTTTCTTTTCTGTACCGGCAAATTTTACCTCTATTTCAAAGAGGTTAAGCTGTTTTGCTGCAATATAGCGTTTATATCCATCAATAAGTACCATATTATTTTTATTTATTAAAACCGGTTTGTCAAATCTGCCATGTTGTATATAAAATTTAATTGCCTCTTCTATTTTTACTTTACCCGGTCTGGTTTTTAAAAAAGCTCCTGGAATTATAATGTCCTTTAAAGAACATTTTTCTATCTCTGGTTTTGAAATAATTTCTTTCCTTTGACAGGGTTTACTTTTTTCAACAGTCTTTTTCTTTTGGAAAAATTCTATGATTACATCAGTTAATCCCAATTCTTTAGCTGCAGTATATTCTATATATCCTTCTATAAGCTGCATGTTTTCTTCTTTTATTATCAAAGGCTTATTAAATCTTCCGTGTAGTTTATAAAAATCAATTACTGTTTGTAACTTATTTTTTTTGGGCTTTGTAGCCAGAAGAGCTTCGGAAACCACTATTTTACTTAAAGGACATATTCTTTCCTGTTGTTTTAATTCTGGAGAAGAAGGAATTTCACTTTTAGAAGAAAAATCTCCCGCTCTTGGATGAGCAGATATATAAACCTGTTCCTTTAATTGCTGAGAAACTTTTAAATAAACTTCTGTAGAGGAAACCCTGGAGTGGCCGAGTAATTTTTTTATAGTAACCAGATCTGCTCCGCCTTCCAGCATATGTGTTGCAAATGAATTACGTATAGTATGGGGTGAAAAATCTTCAAGACCTGCTTCGCCGGCATATTTAGTAAATAAATGTTGTATCGCTCTTATAGTAAGTTTACATCCCTTTTGGCTTATAAAAAGTTCTTTTCTCTCACTTTTTCTGACCTCTACATAATTTTTCAAAGCATTAAGAGCCATATCATTAATAAAAACAATTCGTTCTTTATTACCTCTTGCTATAACACGTACAGTTTTAGTATCAAAATTTATTTGAGATAAAGTAAGCTCTGTCAGTTCACTCAGTCTCATTCCTGTAGCATAAAATAATTCTATAATAGCGAGGTCTCTTTTTTTTCTGAATATAGAATTCGTTGTTGTTTCCGGCTGTTGTTCTATAATATTTAAAAGTATCTGTAGCTGATTTACTTCAAAAGTTTTTGGAAGTCTTTCTGGTAATCTAACACAATCAATTTTATTAAGAGGTGAATAAGTGATATAATTTTGATCTTCTAAATATCTAAAATAAGTCTTTAGAGTAGAAATCTTTCTATTTAAACTTCTGGGATTATAATTTTTTTCTATGTTCAGGTAAGAAAGAAAATCCAGTATAGTTTGTTTGTCAATATCGGTGAGAATTAAATCTTTCTCCTGATAAGAAGCTAAGAATTGAAAAAAAATTTTTAAATCATGTTCATAAGCTTTTATTGTTATTGGAGATAGTTTTTTTTGTTCAGCAAGAGAAAGTAAAAAATCATCTAAAAAATAATTAGTTCTATTTACTTTGAAATTTAAATCAATCATTAACATATGTCCTTATCATCTATAGAAATCCACAGACTTGGTTTAATCTTCAGTTCATTTTCTTTCCCTATCCATATGAGTTTCAGTTTTTTATTTTATTTTAACATCAGTTTAAAGAGCTGTAAATAGTTTCTGGCACAACAAAAGCTGCTTAGGAGCGACTGATTTAATTCAACAAGGAAATCTTTGTAATCATTATAATATGGTAAAATTCTTTATCAGATACTCAAAACTTATATTCAGCATAACGGCATTATGCGGTATAAGGACATATGTCCAGGGTTTCCCGCCATGTTCGGTTGTGAAATTAGTTGCATATTTACAATATTCCAGAGCGGCACGGGATTTTTCCTGAACTTCCGGCGAGTCTATTGAGTCTCCTTTTTTAGTTTCAATTAAATAAATTCTATCTTCTGTTTCCACTACAAAATCAGGGCAGTACTGTCTGGAATTATGATGATAGTAAATATGAAATTGCTTCTGGGCAGGCCTCATCCACTTCAATACTTTATTGTCCTGTTCCAGTATTATTGCCAGATCTTTCTCTGTTTTCGAATCGAATTTATAAAGTGTATGACAGGCTTTTGTAAAACCGCTGAATATTTTAGACGGTATGGAACTGACAGGGGTTATGGTATCTTTATAGTAATGAATAGAATCTTTTGTGTATTTTGACAGATTATGTTCTTCTATTTTCGTGAAAGGTTTTACTACAGGAGTTTCATAGGCAGGTGTTTCATAGTAAAAACGTTCCATCATCTGAGAATGAATATATCTACCGATTTCTTTTTTATGAGCATTTACAACATTATTTAATCCTTCGTCATTAAGATAGGTTTTAAATTTTTCTACTGCCTGTCCTGCTAATTTGAATAAAAGCTCAGATTGTTCATCATAATCTATTTCCGGGTAATTTATGAGTTCATTTACTATTATATGTTCGGGTTTATCTGTTATAATTCCACTGTTCCCTGATATGATATCAATACTGTTTTCCTGTTCTCTGAGTTTCTGGATTAAAATTTCCTGCGATACAGGCTGAAAATTCAGATTTTTTGTATCCAGATTAAAATTATGAAACCCTGATTTTACCTGACTGCTTTGCTGTATCGTGATTCGTGGTGTTTCAATTATATTATCTGTAAATTCTTCTACAACTGCTTCATAAATTTCCTTTGCTTCTTTTACCATATCTGAAATAAACAGATCATCAGAGGAATATTCTTTTATCTTTTTTATAACAAGTTCTTTAATTTCTTCTTTTTTTAACTCCTGAATATTTGTTACTTCACTGTTTAATTCCGGCAATATATTTATAATTGTTTCCTTTGCCTGTAAATGTTTTCTTGCTTTTTCTTTTTCTTCAGGAACAGTAATGTTTTCTATTCTTTTTTCTTCTTCCTTAAGGATTTCTTTGATTTTTGATATTGATGTCTTAACTTCTTTAGTCTGATTTAATTCTACAGGGTCAATTTCTATAATATTTTCTTTTTTGATAATAGAATCAGGTTTATTTGCTTCTTCAATAATTTCCTGAAATTTATCGTGAGCCACTATGGTAAGTTTGTCTACTTTATCAGAACCGGTTCTTGTACCATAAGGCAATCTGAGACCTCTACCTATGGTCTGTTCTCTTAATGTCATAGAAGTTGCCGTTCTGAGGGGTATAATGGTATATAGATTTGTAACATCCCATCCTTCTTTAAGCATATTGACATGTATTACTATTTCAATTTTATTTGCAGGTTTTTCAAGGGAAACCAGTTTTTCTATATTTTCATCTTTTTCTCCGCCTGTCTGGCTGGAATGAATTTCCATTACCTTATCGGCATAATAGCCTTCAAAAAAAGAGTTAGAAACAATAAGGTTTTTCAATTCACCTGCATGAATTGTATCTCTGGCAACTACCAGTACGAAAGGTTTTACAGAATTTATATTGTTATCTCTGGAATATATATCGAGAGCTACTTTTGTGTCTTCATGAATACGAAGGCCGTCTTCTAATTTAATCCTGTCAAGTTCTTCCGTACTGTATTGAGAAGGATTGAAATCTTTTCTTGTCGCTACTGCCGGTTCTTTTACATAACCGTCTTTTATGGCTTTTGCCAGAGAGTATTCAAGAACAACATTTTTAAATTTTATTGTTTTACCGTTTTTTTCTACCTGCGGAGTTGCAGTTAATTCAAGGCCAAGAACAGGATTTAATTCATTTATAACATCCATTCCTCTGTCTGCTCTGTAATGGTGAGACTCGTCCATAAGCAATACAAGATCATGAAGATTGGACAGGTAATTGAAATAGGAGTCACCCAGATATTCAGACAATCTCTTAATACGGGGAAGTTTGCCTCCTTTAGTTTCGGCATTTATTTTGGAAATATTGAACACATTTATAGTAATATCGCTATCGAAGAGTTCCATGTTTTTATAATTATAGTTATCACCTGTTATAATGCGTGGAGCCTGGTGAACAAATTCGCCTATACCCTGGAAAACATATTTATGGCTGATGGTATTGGAAAAATCCTCGATTAATTTATTATAAATAGTAAGATTTGGTGCAAGGACAAAGAAGTTTTTTATTTTTTTTTCTATATAAAGATAGGAAATAAACGCTCCCATAAGGCGGGTTTTCCCAACACCTGTGGCAAGAGAAAAACAAAAAGAAGGAAAGTTTCTTTCGAAATCAATACAGGTGGGATAAGAAAGTTTTGTTTTCCCAAGTTCGGCCGGTAAATCAGCATTTTTATTAAGAGTCAGCCTGTCAGTCAGATCTGAAAGAATATTCAGACTTTCAGCCTGTGGAGGGCGGAGACTCAATCTGTTTTTTATGTAATTTGCTGTTTTATTCATTTTAATTCTCCAGGATTTATATGAGAATGATGAAGTCAGATGCCTGACAGAAAGTATATTCTCATATTTAGTTGTGACCACTCAAGTCATGTCTGTTAGTTTACATATTCTTCCTGAGTCATTTCTTCCAGACATAATTCTATTACTTCTTTAAGATTATATTGAAGTTCATCTAACGTTTCGGCCTGAGTATGTGCACCGGGAATACCAGGCACTATTGCAACATATAAGCCTGTTTCATTGTCTTTTTCAATACAGGCAGTTATTTTAACTATGTTAAACTCCTCCTTTTTCAGTCGGACCTTCTGCAAATAAATCCATCTGATTTTCAGCTTCTTTTTTTCTGGATTTTTTAGTTTTATTTATAATAACAGGTTCAATATCTAAAATTTCCTGATTACATGGCAGGTTTATAATATTCAGGCTATAATCTTCTTTACCGAATTCACATCTTCCCATAAGCATTTGAGGTATTTTCTTTATTGTAATACAGGGATAAAGGTTTTCACAGATAGTCTGATAAGATTTACAGCATATGAGAAGGCTTTCGTCGCTTTTCATCTCTTCATGGATTTTATCCAGAAATTCTCTTGTAACAAACTGTGTGGTAGTAAAAATATAATCTTTTTCTGTAGAACGGCCCTGTTTCCAGTAAATATTTTCATCGGGACAATATCTGAAGCCTTCATGTTTTGCCATTGCCGAGGCAAGCATCTGAGGGTTATATTCTTTACTTATTATCCAGTTTCCGTAGTTATCCTGATTTAACAGACTTGGAGCAAGATAATAATATTTAAATCCTCCGCCTCCCTGCCAGTTTACGGATTTAGATATGCCGCCCTGATCTGAGCCGTCAATTACAGATTTTAGTCTTGGTATACAGTGGCTATGGCAGTGGTCTCCCAGTTCTATGCCTATCCATTTGCGTTTCATTTTATGGGCTACAGAGGCAGTTGTGCCGGAACCCAGGAAGGAGTCTAAGACAAGGTCTCCTTCGTTTGTTGTAAGTGTCAGGATACGGTGAATTAATCTTTCCGGTTTGGGAGTTTGAAAGATATCTTTTTCGTTAAATATTTTCACCTCTCTCTTCGCTTCTTGATTATGACCTACCTCATCACTTGCCCACCAGGTATCTGATTTACGCCCAACTTGAACTTCAGAAAGAAAGCGTTTTTTTCTGGGGAAAGCATCGCCCTTAACGCCAAACCATATTCTATTTTCTTTAATCATCTGTTCTAAATTCTCCTGTGAATATACCCAGTGTTTCCCTTTAGGCACATTAAATATTTTTCCAGTTGGACCAATTACATCATAATATCCATTAGTTCTTTCTTCATTAGCTACCAAATCTCCAGATTGCCAGGGCCCTCTGGGATCATTATCAGGATTTTTATATCTTTCATTCATTTCATCTGTTCTTGATAATAGATTGATATTTAAAAAATCAATATTTTTTGCATAAACCAAAATATAATCATGATTTACCGAAATATATTTAGCATCATTTTTTATACTGTGAATTTTTTGCCATATACAACTTGTAATAAAATTTCTTCTTCCAAAGATCTCATCACATAAAACCTTCAGATAATGACATTCATCATCATCTATAGAAATCCACATACTTCCGTCATTTCTTAAAAGTCTGTGCAACAACTCAATCCTGGGCTTAATCAAAGACAGCCATATGGAATGTTCCAGTCCGTCATCATAATGTTCGAAAGCATTTCCCGTATTATAGGGAGGATCTATATAAATACATTTAATCTTCCCGGCAAAATCCTGTTCCAGTGCTTTCAGTGCAAGGAGATTATCTCCGTATATAAGCATATTCTCCGTATTTCTGTTTCCATATGACTTTTCAGGATCTTCAATCAGAATACGGGGTTCAATTTTTAGTTCATGTTCTTTCCCTATCCAGGTGAGTTCAAGTTTCTTATGTTCTGGCATATTATTTTTTTCTCTGTTCTTCTAAATCTTTAATTAAATGTTCCATACTATAAGTGTCTAACCATTCATGTCTTTCTTCAGAATAGTCCCCTGTACCTGTTTCAAACTGCTGTAAAAAACGTATCATGCCAACAGGGCCTAATTCTTTTGTTAAAACCTGAAGACCAATTTGTTTTATTTTATCCAGGGTCATATCATCTCGTTTCATTTGCTCCCACCTCCATTAACCATGTTAAAGGATTTTGAACCATGACACTTAATTTTCCGGGATTACGATGGCTTATACTTAAGAATTTTTTATCAGTTGTTAAAAGAATATCAGCTTTAGCACTTTCTGCACAGGCTATATGCAGAGCATCAAACAGGTGAAAACCTAATTTTTGTAGATTTTTGACTCTTTCTAAATCTTTATGCTGAATTAAAATACGTTTATTGATATAAGCTGATAATAATTTAAGACGATATTTTCTTTCTACATTTGGTGTTTTATTTATCTCTAAATCTATTATTTCACTTCCAATCCATTCCCATTTACCTGAATATAAATTGAGTAATATAATTATAATAGCTTCTGACTCAAGTCTGATTTGATATTGTTTCTGGTCGTCAAAAGGCCTGTTTAAACAACATGTATCCAGATAAATTTTCAACATATAATTTACTGAGCTTTTTTAGCCTTACCTTTCACAAAAATAATTTCACTTAATTATTTTCTCACTTCTATTATAATGTTCAATCTCTCAGACATCAATAGGTATTAAGGTATTTGAATGGGATACATCTGTTTTTTTCCGCAGTGACACTTAAAATAACTTTCACCTTTACCATTGCGAAACGGTAAGCTTCCACATTCCTGACAGCAGATTACTTCGGTCAGTCCAATAGTTTTTTCAGCAAATTCTTTTACCTCTGTGTCGGAAATTAGAGAACCATCAAGATTCCAGTGGCACCCAACTTGATTACGAATCCATTTTATCTTCTCTAAATCTTCAACAAGGCTTTGTATCTGTATTTCAGATTTATTTCCATCATCTTCAGTCTGAATAATTTTTATATATTTCTTACCTTTATGCATAGCATTAAACAATTCTTGCAATTCATATTTTGGCGGTGACACTCTGGGAACTTTCAGTTTGTATCTTAAGGCAAGACTGTCTAAAATTCCTTCAAGCAGGATACCGGCTTTTGATGCAATATTCTGTCTGTTTTCCACAGTAATATTATCTTTTAGAGACTTTAATTCTTCAACCATAATACGGGATTTTGAATGCCTGATACCGGTTTCTTTAGTCCATAGCTGTAGATCAATAAAATGCACCTTCTTTTCCGGTCCTCCTCCAATACGGTATATGTCACGCCATGGCCGGTAATGTGTAGTAACTATCATATGGCAAAAATTTTCTGCTTCATCATGAAGCATTTCTAAAAAACGCTCACGATGTGCTTCATCGACAGATGTAACAACATCATCAAGTATCACGATAGTATCATCATCATCAAAATGTTTTGTTAAGGCTAAAAACATACAGATGCCAAGAGTATCCAGATGAGCATCGCTGTAGTATGCCTGTGGCGGTATATTATGTTCGTTTTGGAAATCGCCGTCATATTCAAGAGAGTTTTTTGCTTTTTCTTTTAAATAAAGCCGAAAACCTCCGATGCCTTCATCTGGATGGATTTTTTGGTAAAGACGTTCAATTTCGCCGGAAACAGTGTGCAGGATATTATCAACATATTTTTTTCTTTCTCTTTCTACTATGTCTTCATATTTTTTAAGCCTTTTCAATACTTCCTCGTCTTTTCTGGCTTTTTCCTCTTTGGTTTTTATAGTATCCACCATTGTTTTAATAGCCACTTGCAACTTCTGTTGAACCAGAGCAGCTTTCTTATTTTCTTCCATTGAAGCTTTGTAAGATTTATATTTCTCCAGTTCCTCTTTCGCTTGATTATCCTGGCTGGTTATTTCGGCAATTAATTTATCATAATCGAATGATAAGCCACTTATAGCTTCTGCATCCTGTTTCTGGCCTCTCATTTTATTTACCAGATTTTCTGCACAAGTAAGATAGTCTTTTTCTCGTGTTTCAACCTCTAATTCTGCCGATTCTTTATGTTTTTTTACATTATTGAGTTTACATATCAGCTTTCCAAGTTCCTCCATTTTTCCCAGACGTTGTGTAAGTCTGTCAATAATCTGTTCGGTAACAATATTTTGCTCGCAAAGAGGACAGGTTTTAGTATCAGAATGATTGTCTATAAAGTTTTTTGCCTTTTTTAGTAATTCCAGCAAATCTCCTTTATTTGTTTCTTCCTTGTCCTGGAAGAATTTTAATTTCTCTAATATAGATTCTTCATAAATAATCGTTTCTTTTAATTTGGTCTGGGCTCCAACTCGTAAAATATGTGTTTCATTCAGTTTTTCCTGAAGTCGTTCAAATTCTTCAGCCTTATTAATTATTTGCTGTAATGTTGCTTCATTTATGTCGGTTATTTCTTTTGCCCATTCTTCTGTTGATTTTTTGTTTTCCGTAAATTTATTCTTCAGGTCTTCAAGCTGTTCTTTTGACTCTATGAGTGCCTGGGTAATTTCTCCATATTCCTGCTCTTTATTTCTTATCTTATTACGGAGCGTACCCTCACATTTTTCGATATTAGGTACAGTAAGAAAATCTTTCAGAGCGATGAAACGTTTTACTGGCTCTTGTAAAATTAAGTTAAGTATTTTATCCCTTCTTAATATTTTAGCTTCAGGCAAACCGGATGGGCTTGTTACAGGAATAGTACCTTTGTGGTTTGCACTGTAATCTGTTCCACCGAAATTCAGTTTTATTTCAATATCATTTCTTGTTTTTCCAAGAGATGATAAATGAGATTTCTTATTAACCGAGCTTCGCTCTTCTATACAGCCATATTTCTTGTTGCATATAAAATCAATGGCATCAACAATAGAAGATTTTCCTGTTCCGTTCTCTCCGAAAATCATGACCATAGGTTTTGATGAGTCAAATTCAAGCTCTAAAGGAGTAGTAGCACCACGGAAATTTTTAACTTTCAGATGTTTAATTCTTTTTCTCATTTTTTTCCCCTTCTTTTTTATCAAGTGCCAGTTCTGCCATTAAATTCCAATCTTCTTCTGTTATGTTTCCATTGACCAGTTTCTCTGTAATTTTGCTTAAATCCTTATCATTTAATAAATCTGCTTCCTTGAATTTATTATATATTGCTTCTGCTACCGTCCTGTCTGGATTTTCTTTCATATAGTCCTCCATGATATGTATGAGATTATTCTTCAGATCTCATAAGATTTAATAAAGTTTTAAACATCCCTGCCAGTAAAGTTTAATATCATTTTTATATTAACTGCCATCTTACAGTGAAAAGTTCATTTTTTTCAATCTTTTGTTTCATTCTTTCTTCTATTTCACTGATTAATTTTTCTTTTCTCTCATCTACTTCATCCTGTTTTTGATAAAGTTCCTGTCTCATAGTATTTCTCTTCTTTTCCATTTCCTTTATATGCCTCTGAGCTTTTACCTTTTCTTCGAGCTTTAAAATTTTTTTTGCTTCTGTCTTGCTGATTTTAATATTTTTATCCAGTTCTTTTAACTCAATTTCAAGGCTATTCTTTATATCTTCTGCCCATTTATCCAGTTTTTCCATTTCTTCATCAAAGAATAGTGCATTACGTTTTGAATTTCCATGTAATATTTCAGCTTCCTGTTTATATACAATTTCTTCCAGTTTATTCTGTATTACCAGGTCCGCGTCCTGTAAGTAGATTTCTCTTTGAGCAACCAGGGAAAACAGTCTCTGGCACTGCTCAATATCAAGTTCTATACCATCATCGGTTATTCCGCATAATAAAATATGATCTTCTGTTTCAAAAGAGTTTATGGTCAAATTGATTACAGATAACCATCCTGATTTACCTGCAAGTACCTCTAAAATACTTATTTTTTTGTTGCTGTTACAATAATCAAATATTAATTTCTCATTTTTTAATGGCAGGTTTTTACAGTTTTCTATTATTTTTTGTGCCAGAGGATGACCGATTCTATAAAGGTTTCCACTTTCAAGCTTTTTATCTATTGTATAAGGTCCTGGATTGATCATTTCATTTACAAAAGGATTTGTTATCAAAGTAAAGGAATAACCGTTGTCGAAAAAATCAGCGTAATCATCAAGATAATATCTGGTAACTTTCCAGAGCCATTTTTCATATCTGGATAAATAATCTTTACTTTCCTGTAAATTTATTTTAAGTTTTTCTGTTACTTCTTCATCAAAATTTTCCAGTAATTTCTTTCTGGTAATATTAATTTTTTCATCAATTTCCACTTCCATTTCTTTTTGTAACGCATCAAAGGAAGATTGAATCTCAGCCTCTGTTCTACTCATCTGATAGATCTGAGCAATTCTCTTTTCAAAATCTACTCCGGATTCAATAGTTCCGAGGACTTCATCACTTGCTCCGAATACTCCGTCAAAGAGTTTGAATTTTTCTGAGAGAAGCTGATATACTCTCTGATCCGCTGCATTCTTCTTATTTAGAAAATTAACTACGACTACATCATATTTCTGCCCGTATCTATGACATCTTCCGATTCTCTGTTCAATTCTCTGAGGATTCCATGGCAGATCATAATTGACAACAAGAGAGCAAAATTGTAAATTAATGCCTTCTGCTGCTGCTTCAGTAGCAATCATAATAAGGGCTTCGTCTTTAAAATAATCAACCAGGGCTGCCCTCATATCCGCACTTTTTGAACCTGTAACCCTGTCTGTTCCATTATATCTTTCCAGCCAGCTTTTCAGTATTTCTTTTGATTTTTGATCTTTATTTGAGCCGTTAAATAGAACTATTTTACCTCTGTATTCTTCTGTTTCTTCAAGTATAGTTCTGAGATATTCCTGTGTCCTTGTGGATTCCGTAAAAATAACTGCTTTTTTATTTCCACCTTTTTTCTGTGCTTCTGAAAATCCTTTATTTAAAGCGATTAATAGAACCTCTCCTTTTGAATTTTTTATAATAGATCTGGCAAGGGAGTGAAATTCCTTTAATAATTTAATTTCTTTTTTTATGCCCTCTATTTTTTCTACCGGCTCAGGTATCTTATCTATATAATCTGTACCATTTTCTTCCCATTCTTCTTTTAATTCCTCAAAAGTCTCAAAGTCTTCTGAAATAAGGGTTTCCAGATTATTACTATTGTTATTACTGCCAACAATATGTTCCAGTTTTGTTATCAGAGCTTCTATTGTACCTGAAATTGCATAGGTTGAAGAAGCCAGCAATTTACGAAGAATTAAAGTCATCAATTGTCTCTGCCCCGGAGGAAGAGCATATAGAAGCGGGGTTTGTAGATAATCAGAGACAAGATTATATAATTTTTGTTCCTTTTCCGAAGGTATAAATTCCTGTGTTACAGGTATTCTATTTGTATATTTTACATATTCCAGAACTTGTTTACGCAGAGTCCTTATGCAAACAGGTTTCAGTCTTTCTTTTAAATCATCAAAGCTGGCTTCACTACTTGATCTGGCAAATTGATTCCTGAAACTTTTTAAGTCTCCAAATGTATAATCATCTATAATACTTACTAAGCCGTAAAGTTCCATAATAGTGTTCTGTAAAGGTGTGGCAGTTAGTAATATTTTGGGAGATTTTGCTATGGAATTTTTAATAGATGTGGCAATTTTATTTCCTGATTTGTAAACATTTCTTAACCTGTGAGCCTCATCTACAATAACTAAATCCCAGTTGAGCGACTGAATATAAGTTTCTTTTCCACGGGCAAAATTATATGAACAGATTATAATGACATTTTTATTAAAAGGATTTAAGTGACCTTCTTTAATGTTCTGATTAAAAGACTTTGTTTCCAGAATGACTGATGGCAGAAAAAATTTATCTGTTAATTCTTGATTCCATTGTTTTCGAAGATTTGAGGGCACAATGATTAAAAGTTTTCTTTTTCGTTCAGCCCATTTTTGTGAAAGGAGAATTCCTGCTTCTATGGTCTTCCCAAGTCCAACCTCGTCTGCAAGTATTGCTCCTCTGGACAATGGGGAACGAAAGGCAAACAAAGCCGCTTCGACCTGATGAGGATTAAGATCCACCCTGGCATCTGATAAAGAAATTGCCAGTTTCTGTAAATTGTCAGAAGGATATCGTCTTGTAAGTTCAAAAGAAAAATATTTTGCATGATAAGGCGTAATTGTTAGATTTATCATAAGATTATTATTGCTATTAAGTATATATATTTCTATTCTTATTACGATATAATACTTTTTTTATCTATTATTTTACTTGTAGTCTAATTTTTTCACTAATTCTAGAACTTTATATTATTTCCCTTTTTCCTGGAGAATTTTTATAAAAACTCTTACTGTTAAGGATTATAAAGATAGCCTCATATATACTTTTTTGTCTACCTAATTGTATTTTTACAATGAAGAATTTTAGTGACCGGCTACCGGAAAAAACAGATTCGAATTAGATTCGATAAATTATTTAGATAAACTCCTTCTGAATGAGTTTTCTTAAAAGCTTTATTTTACGCCATTAAAAATGAAAATTCCTATACCTTTTAATTATTATGACTTATATTTAATATTTTCTATATAAAAGCTAACCTGACAACTTGACACGAAAATAATAAGATAAAAGTATGAAAACATTAAAAATTGGTGAACTCAAAGCACATTTCTCAGAAGTTTTAAATCTCATAAGAAAGGGGGAGAAGGTAGTTATTTCTTATGGTAAGAAAGAAGAAAAGGTGTTTTTTATGAACTTATTTCAATATTTCAGTCAGATTTTTTTGATAAGGAAATCATTGTTACAAAAAAATAACAGGTGATAGTTAACCCATCACCTGTTATTCTTTGCTCTTTATTCCTGATAATCTTTCACTATCTCCACAAGTTCCGGCAGATCGATACCCAGTTCTTTAAGTCTTTCTATTTTAGGCACTCCTTTACTGGTCCACCCTCTTCTCTTATAGACTGCGTCAGTTACTTTTTCATATTGATCTTCACGGTATTTACGGAGTATGGCCATCTTCTCTTCAGTCGTCTTACCTTCCGGCTCTACTCCCAGAATCTCTCTGAGCTGTTTATCATATCTTTCCGATCTGGACTCATACTCTTCCTTCGTTACCGGCCCTTTGGAACGATAGCACATTGTGTCATGCTCACGGGTTCCGAATCCCAGCATAAGGTTCATAACCCTCTGGAAATTATAGGCTCTTGCCGACTGGTTTAACATCTTCTCTTCATCGAGAGGGTCACCTGTCATACCTTCGAAGAATTTAAAGTAATTATTTACATGATCGGGAATTTTGGCTGCTTCCTTTTCAAATTTATTATCTGCGGGAACCACGTCATTCCATATGATTTTGCAGAGTCCCATAAGGCCGAACCATGTTCTCCATAGAGGAAAATAATAAAGTGCTTCAGCTTTATCTTCAAAGGTCGGGATCTGATTGTTTACCATATCCATGAATATAAGCCATGCCTCGTCATGCTGGGGGCCTTTCAGTGTAAGGCCGTACCCTGCCTGCTGGGCAAGGGATTCCTTTGTAACATATTCCGATATTTCAAGACCTTTAGATTCGGTGCTTATATCCAGGAGGAATTGTTCGTCTGCACCGTATTCTTTGACCCATTTATTTCTGAGCCATCTGATGCCCTGTCCCACATCAACACCGAATCCTTCACCTCTTGCCATCTGATGAAGTATTTCCAGGACTTCGTTACATGCTCCGAAATTCAGTTTCAATCCTCCCGTGTGGGTTTCATTGATGACGCCTGCTTCAAAAGATTCCATAACAAAAGCTATGGTTGTGGCAGCAGATATTGTATCAATGCCGTACGTATCACAGTAGAAATTAAATTCTACAAGAAAATCTCCGTCAAAACAGCCCATATTGGCAGCACCTGCGGCAGTTTCATATTCCGGCCCGTCAACACAGACTTTCTGTCCTTTATAGGGGCCTGTTTTTAATAGAAATCCGTCTACAGCTTTTGCACATGCCATGGAACATCCTTTCCAGCATCCGTCTGCCGTACCCTGGGTAAAATATTTTGCCTTTAACATTTTTGAGTCTATTTTATATACTTCAGGGTGGCTTCCGTATCTATAATTGTGAACAGGCAGCAAATCGTAGGCATTCATTACATCCACTATATTGGCAGTTCCTACTTCTCTCATTCTATTTTGAGATTTATCGAGAGTTGCCATTTCTGCATTTATCTTCATGCCATGATCCCTTATCATGATAGGATCGGCAGGATTGTTCAGATCGTCTATTATCTGAATGGCCCCTGTAGGACATACATAGGCACAGGATGTACAGCCTATGCAGTTATTATCAACTTCATAAAAAGGCATAGTCAGGTGTCTTTTTATGCCGCGGCCGGCAAAATCCAGGATTTCTTCCATCATAAATTCTTTACATGCTTTTACACAGTGGCCGCACAGAATACATGCTTTTTCCTGATCTTCCGTAAGAGGACTTTTAAAGCGCGATTCCGTTACTCCGAGTCTTTGGGCCATATTCTGTATTAAAGGCACATTGGGCCACCTGCCCAGGTACATTTCAATAAGAATTTTTCTGTGATTTTTAACCCTTTCACTGTCGGTAACCACATGTATTTCATCCCTTACGGGATAATTACAGGATGTAACAAGTTTTTTCTTACCTTTTAATTCTATTTCACATACACAGAGTCTGCATGTGCCGTTAGGAGTAAGATCTTTATGATGACAGAGTGTGGGAACAACAAATCCTGATTTTATAATTGCATCCAGAAGATAACTGTCTTTATTCACTTTAACTTTTTTTTCATTTATTGTAATTTCTATTTTTTCAGCCATAGATAAACCTCCTTTGTACTCGTGACGCGTGACGCGTGACGCGTGACGCGCGGTTCTTTGCCTTTTATTGTTTTTGCTCTTTTTAAGAGAAAAATCTGACTGTATTTTGTAAATTCTATTCTCGCATTATCTGTTACGCATTACGCATTACGCATTACGATCCTCTAAAGCTTTTAACTTCCCCGTGGCATTTATATAGTTTATTCTTTCTCCTTCTGCAGGTTTAATAAAGTCATTATTCAGTGACACCAGGTGTTTAATATCATATTCTTTGCAGCATCCCAGAACCATTGCTTCAGAAGGATTCAATTTATATTTCTGGATAAATGTGAAGGAATAAAAAACCAGTTTCTGGGTAATATCAAGAATCTTGAAATTTAAAAACAGATAATAACCTATAGTTTTAAGATCAATACCGTATGTTTTATTAACCGTATAAATAACATCGGCCCATACGGACGGATTTATATAGATGTCGAACATGTCTTTATTTTTCTCTATGAAATCCATAATATCTCTTGCTTTAAGATTACCTCTGCAGTACTCAATGATAAGACTGCTATCCACAAAGAGTTTCATATAGTTAACATGGCATGGCATAAGCCACGCGTCACGCGTCACGCGTTACGCGTTACGATTCTTACGTCCTGGCCACCAGACCTTTTACCTCTCTTTTTTCCTCTTTAATTATACCGAACAGATCAGGAGGATTAATCCTGGACAGCCTGTTTATTTTACTTATAATCTCCTGTTCTACCTCTTTTTTTATAATATCTTCACACCAATCGGGAACATTGACCTTTATTACAAGTTCACCCATCCGAGTGCCTCCTTTGTTATTATCTGTCAGCAATCAGCTTTCAGCAATTCTTAGTGGTGACAGCGGAACATATAACACCGGATAATTTGTTATTTTGTCTACTCCCGTCACGCGTTACGCGTTACGCGTCACGACTACCGGTGGGATATTTACCGTTATCAGCACTTAACTTATCTTTACTGCATCGGCAGGACATATTTCGTAACATATACCGCATTTAATGCATTTATCTCTGTCTAGTATATGGACAATTTTCTTCTCACCGCTTATTGCACTGACAGGACATCTTTTCGCACACATTGTGCAGCCGATACATTTGTCCGGAAGAATAGTGTAAGAAATAAGAGATTTACAGACTCCGGCAGGACAGATTTTCTCTTTTATATGTTTCTCATATTCGTCCCGGAAATAACGAATCGTACTTAAAACAGGATTGGGAGCAGTGGCTCCGAGCTGACACAGACTTGTTTCGCAGATTGTTTTCGAGAGAGTTTCAAGAAGTTCAATATCTCCGTCTTTACCGTTTCCGTTACATATGCCTGTAAGAATATTATTTAAAGCATAAAGTCCTTCCCGACATGGAGTGCATTTCCCGCATGATTCGTCCTGAAGGAAGTTGACAAAATATCTTGCCACATCGACCATACAGGTTTTTTCGTCCATTACAATCATACCGCCTGAGCCCATCATAGAACCTGCATCTGTAAGAGAATCAAAATCTACCTTCATATCCAGTAAAGCTTCGGGAATACATCCGCCTGAAGGCCCTCCTGTCTGAACTGCTTTAAATTTTTTTTCTCCCGGAATACCTCCTCCTATATCATAAATAATCTCTCTGAGAGTCATTCCCATAGGAACTTCTACGAGGCCAGTATTATTTATATTTCCCACGAGAGAGAATACCTTTGTTCCTGAAGACCCGTTCCAGGGATTTTTTCTGACATCACCTGTACCTATAGATGCAAACCATTCAGAACCTTTTTCTATGATTACAGGAATATTTGCCCATGTTTCCACATTGTTTAGCAATGTAGGTTTATCACGAAACCCGAATTCTACATTGTGTACATACTTGGCTCTCGGTTCTCCCGGCTTTCCTGACATAGAAGCCATAAGAGCTGAAGATTCGCCGCACACAAAAGCTCCTGCTCCTCTGTGTATATGTATGTCAAATTTTAAAATGCCGTCTTTACCCAGGAATCCGTATTTTCTTGCCTGTTCTATGGCTTTTTGCAGTCTCACCATAGCCAGAGGATACTCTTTTCTGATATAGACGAATCCTTCAGATGCACCGATAGAAAACGCACCTATCATCATGCCTTCGATTACGGAATGAGGATCTGTTTCTATAATGCTCCTGTCCATGAATGCTCCCGGATCTCCTTCATCACCGTTACAGACCACAAAGGGAGGCTCTTTTCTTTCAAGGGATGCTTTACGGCATGACTGCCATTTTACTCCGGCAGGGAATCCTCCTCCTCCCCGGCCTCTTATACCTGATGCAATTATTTCCTTTATCACCTGTTCCGGCTCATTTGCTTCCAGAATTTTGTAAATTGATTTATAACCGCCTCTTGCTATATAATGTTCTATATTTTCAGGATCAATAAGACCTTTATTGCGGAGTGCTATAAGCTGCTGTTTGGTAAAGAATTTTATATCATTCATTGTTTTATTGACTGCTCCGCTTACAGGATCTTTATGCATGAGTCTTTCTACAGGTTTCCCTTTGATAAGATGTTCTTCTACAATCTCTTTTACGTCTTCTTCTTTAACTTTTTGATAGAATATGCCTTCAGGCTGAATTACGATGATAGGGCCAACAGCACAGAAACCGTTACATCCTGTAGGTACTACAAGATATTCTTTCTCAAGACCTTTTTCTTTTATCTCTTTTGAAAGACTGTCACGAACATTAAAACTTTTTGCAGAGACACAACCTGTGCCTGTACATACCATAAGCATCGATTTATATTGTTTGAATTCTTCCTTTATTTTCTGCTGTATTGCTTCTAGATTTGTCATAATTATTCACCACGCCTCTCAGAAATAATTTTAGAAACGTCTTTAACCTGCACATTTCCTATAATTTCTTCTCCGATTTTTACAACGGGAGCAAGACTGCAGCAACCGAGGCAGGCAACTGCTTCAAGTGTAAATTTTTCATCTGTCGTTGTTTCACCCTGTTTTATACCGAGTTCTCTTTCAAAGGCTTCAAGTATCTTCGGTGCTCCTTTTACATGGCATGCCGTGCCCAGGCAGACCTGTATAACCTGTTCGCCCCGCGGTTTCAGACTGAAAGCTTTATAGAAAGTGGCAATATGGTAGAGCTGTGATTTAGGTCTTCCTGTTTGTTTGGATATTTCATCAACCGCACTTTTAGAGATATAACGGTACATGTCCTGAATATCCTGCATCATTTCTATAACATATTCAGGGTCACTGTTCCATTTTTTTATAATTTCATCTATCTTTGAAAGATCTGTTTTACATGTTGAAGCACATATATTATCCTGAAAGGTTTTACTTACTTTATTTTCCGAAATACGCCAGGCAGAATTAATGGGAAGACTCTTTATTACAAGGGCTTTAATTTTTTTATTTCTGAATACTGTTCCTATGCCTCCTCTTCCTGCCTGTTTCAGTCTTGCAACACCTCTGCGCCAGTCCCAGAAGGAAAAATTCAGAACTCCCATACGGGCATATTCTGCTCCTCTTCCGGTAGAAACTACGGCAATATTCCTCATATCCAGTTCATTATCTGCATACATGGCAGTAAGTTCTTCTGAAATTAAATGAGAATCACTGCTTTCCAGAGGTGCTTTTTCTATTGAGATTTTTTTATTTACCGCATCTATAAGTATAATGATATAATCTTCCGATTTACCCAGCACACAGAGTGCGTCAAAACCGGCAAATTTCAGATAAGGGCCGAAATAGCCTCCTACATTACAGTCCATAAGACAGTCTGTAAGAGGAGATATGGACGTAACAAGAGTTTTACCTGAACCGGGGAAGGATATTGTTCCTCCCAGAGGGCCTGAGGAGAAACATACAGGGTTTTCAGGACTGTCCCATTTAGTATTTTTATTTATTTCCTGAAATGTAAGCCACAGATCAAACCCGCGGCCTCCAATCCAGAGTTTTTTCATTTCCTCCGAAACAGGTATAAAGTCAATAGTATTTTTTGATATGTCAATTCTCAAAGTTCTGCCTGCATAGCCTTTTTGAAGTTCACAGAGATCAAATTTTTTTTCTGCAAGAACTTCATGAGCGTCTCTCATTTTAGCTATATGATCTGTTACCATTCAGATATTCCTCCCTACAGGTAAATCTTGACAGAGTTAATACTCTGTTCTTTCATGCATTCGAGAATAATCTCTTTTTCCATTTCGATCAACCGCCATGGTGAATATGTATGGCTTTAACTTCTGCTCCGTCAGGAATAAAACAGGTATCATAATTATCTTCATTTATTACCTCTCCGTTGACAGACGTTACTATAAGAGAAAAATCATAACCCATAATCCTGAAAAGACCTGTTACAGTCATACCTTCCTGCCATTCGATTTTATTGCCGTTTACCGTTATGATAATAATTCCCCCTTTCCCGGTGATAGATTCACTTTTCACCACTCACCATTCACTCTTCACTATATTATTACAAATAGTAACTTATAGATTCCTGTGATTTTAAAAAGGTATAAATCTTCTCAAGTTCATTATATTCTTCAAGATAAAGTTTAATTGAATAGGATGAATAGGTTTTTTTTGTGCTTTCTCTTTTTCTTATTCCTTCTCTTGAGAAATTTCTCTTTGTAATAAGTTCAATCTGTCCTGCAATATATTCAATATCCAGTCTGTCAGATTTCCCTATAATCTTGAATTCATAATAGACAGGAAATTTTACGAGATCTTTTAAATTGCTTTTTTCCATATAATATAATCTTTATTAAAATGAATAATTTTGTTCGCGTCACCGGTCACACGTCACGCGTTACGACCTACTGTTCTCTTTGTTTCTTAAATTTCTCCAGATGGCGGGAGAATTTATACTGTGTCCAGCAACTGTTACAGAAAACATTGTCTTCGATCTGTTTGCCGATACATTTTTCACAGAGACCTTTATCACAGCCCGTGCATGTGGCGACCATTTCAGTGTCTTTATGCCAGGCACAGTATTGTTTTGCTTCCTTTACCTCTATTTCTGTCTTTGTAGTAACATCCTTCATCCAGCTCTGTACCTTGCTCATATCAATACCTCTTTTACCTTTTTTACGACCGAAGAGAGTTTCTGCCGGCTGGATTATTTCGTCCTGATAATGTGCATCTATTTCTTTAAATGCTGTCGACATTTCTTCCGGATTATTAAAAAGCATATATTTACTGGCATCTCTCATGTACCATTTATTACCATGTCTTCTGACAAGAATTTCCCCTTCCATTCTTACCTTGACAGTAGTTTTGAGATAGTTTATCATTTCATCGATATCTTCCACTTCAACCCATAATCTTTCATCATCTAAAATCCATTTACCGTCTCTCGCGCTGTATCCAAGTTTAATATCATATTGATAATCAGGCATTTTATGAACATCTCCTTAGAATAAACTTTCTTTGAGAGATTATAATTATATTTTGTATCATCTATAATGAGTTTTACAAAATTCATTATAATCTCAATTTTTTATAATATCATATTTTTTCATTTAAGTCATGGGGAAAAGGTATTTTTTATGAAGGATTTACGTGTGTATTAAAGAATATATTATAGAAAAAATGATTGTTAGAAAGGATTTTTTATGATATCCGAAGAACTCCTGAAAATAATAGCCTGCCCTAAATGTAAAGGTGATCTCGAATATATAAGGGGTAAAGAGGAATTTTTTGACTGTCATGAGTGTAAGCTTCGATACCAGATAAAAGATGATATACCGGTTATGCTTATAGATCAGGCTATAAAGCTGGAAAATTGATGTAATGATTCATATGAACATATAAAAGCCTGTAGCAGGACTTTTAATAGACGGTATGTATTCAAAGGTTTTGAATATTTTCCGAAATTTTTCTTGCAAATATATTAGATTTTTTATATACTTCTTTATAATCTATTATCCGGGAAAGGAATATTATGTCTGTTAAATATACATTAAAAGAAGCAGCAGAAATAATAGAGCTCACCATAGAACAGTTAAAAACAGCCATAAAGGACAAAAAACTTAAAGCTGAGAAAGAAAAACTGTCAGGAAAACAGTTTAAATACGTAATATTAAGAGAAGACCTGATAGATTACGGAAAGATAATCGGAATAAAATTGATTTTTCCGGCAGATTTTAAAAAAGAAGTCCAGGAAGAGAAGAAGGATGATTCTGATATTAAATTAAAAGAATCTCTGAAGAGAATAGAAGAGCTTGAGAAAGAACTGGAAAGTTATAGAGAACTGAAAAAATCGGAAGAATATTTGAAAAAAGAACTTGCAAAGGCAAACAATGATTTTAACGAACAGGCAAAAGAATATGACGATCTTTTAAAAGATTATGAAAAACTGGAACAGGATAAACATGAACAGGATAAACTTATAAGTGAAGCAGAACAGGCTTTACTTGATATGGTTGAACAGTACAAAGAACTGGCAGAAGATATTTATAAAAGAGATAAAAAAGTTACGGAACTGTTACAGGAAATGGATGAGATTAAAAAACATGGTTCTTACGGTGCCCGTGAAGAGATGAAAAAAGAACTGGAGAAGTATAAGAATCTGGAAGATAACTATACAGTAGTTCTTCTGGAAAACGGGAAACTTAAAAGGGAATTACAGGAAACACAGAAAAAGCTCACGTCTATGGAAGAAGGCTCAGGGGAACCTGATAGATATGAAGAAGCTATAAGAGAAAAAGAGAATCTTCAGAAAGAATTGAATGAACGATTACGCCAGATTGCTTCTATTACAACTGTTCATAATCAAAAATTAATGGAAGAAGAAACTAAATATGAAGAAATAAAGAAAAGTTATGATGAAATTGTAAAAGAAAGACAATCGCTCCAGAAAGATGTAGATGAAAAAACGCGCCAAATCAGTGCTATTACAAATATTTATAAAGAGATTGAAAAACTTCAAAATGAATTAAAAACCTCAAAAGAACAGAGAGCAATTCTGGAAAAACAGCTGAAACAGTTGAAGAAATAGTGAAAAGTGAAGAGTTAAGAGTATCCCGGTTATAGAATTGCTACCTGCTGTAACGGCATCCACATGTGAGACTTTCCCAGACAGTTACAGATTTAACTTTGAATGTTCTGTCTTTGAATTTATCGTCAAGGGACATAAAAAAGTATTTCGAGAGATTTTCTGCCGTAGGATTGATAAAAAGAATTTTGTTCAAAAATTCATGGTCAGGGAGAATGGATTTGATGATTTTTTTTACATCTCCGAAGTCTACAACCATCCCTGTTTTATCCAGATTTTCCCCCTCTATTTCTACATCTACATACCATGTATGGCCATGAATATTTGCACATTTACCTGTATAGTTTTCAAGAAAATGGGCTGCATCAAAATGTTCTTTTATAATAAGAGTATACATATTTAAACTGGCCTTTCTTTATGAACGTGAGTAGTGAGTCGTGATGCGTGATGGGTGATGGGAAATTTCACTTCTTCACTTTTACGACTCACGACTCACTACTCACTTTTCACTCTTTCTGCTCCTTATATAAACAGTAAGTATAGAAATATCCGACGGTGTTACACCTGCTATTCTTCCTGCCTGACCTATTGATACAGGACGAATTTTATCTAATTTTTCTATTCCTTCCCGTGACAAAGAAGGTATATTATGATAATTAATATTATCAGGTATGAGCATCTGCTCCAGTTTTTGAGATCTTTCTATCATCTGCAATTCTTTTTTTATATAGCCTTCATATGTAATTTCTATTTCTATCTGTTTTATGACACTGTTCGGAATGGCCGGTCTTTCTGTGTCAAGAGGTGCAAGGGATGAGTAGTTTATATCAGGTCTTCTGAGTAATTCTTTTAAGGAAATATTTTCTTGAGGCTCGTGGCCGGTAATTTCTATAAATTTTTCTCTTTGCCCCGGACCGAGACCTGTTTTTACCGATTCCAGTCTCCTCATTTCTGTCTTTATCTGTTCCATTTTTTCACAGTATTTTTTATATCTCTCTTCCGATACAGGTCCTATCTTGTAACCCTTCGGTGTAAGCCTCTGATCTGCATTATCCTGGCGTAGCATAAGTCGATGTTCGGCTCTGGAAGTAAACATTCTGTAAGGCTCTGATGTTCCTTTTGTTATTAAATCATCTATAAGTACACCTGTATAAGCTTCTGATCTGCTCAGAATAAAAGGTTCTTTCCCTTTCACTCTCAGGGAAGCATTGATACCTGCCATAATTCCCTGGGCTGCCGCTTCTTCATATCCTGATGTGCCGTTTATCTGTCCGGCAAGATAGAGACCTTTTATTTTTTTTGTCTCTAAAGTGGGATGGAGCTGCGTGGGAAATACAAAATCATATTCAATACCATAACCGGGACGCATTATCTCTGCTTCTTCAAGTCCCGGTATGGTTTTTAACATGGCAAGCTGAACATCTTCAGGCAGACTCGTAGCCATGCCCTGTACGTATATTTCATTTGTATCCAGTCCTTCAGGCTCAAGAAAGACCTGATGGGATATTCTGTCCGGGAATTTAAAGATCTTATCTTCTATGGAGGGACAATATCTGGGGCCTATACCGACAATTTTTCCGCTGTAAAGGGGAGATCTGTCAAGATTTTTTAATATTATTTCCTTCGTTTTTTCATTTGTATAGGTAAGATAACAGCAGAGCTGTTTTTCCGGAATCACTTCAGGAGACATAAAAGAAAAAACAAGTGGTTCCTGTGAAGGTTCCTGGGTGATTGTTTTGGAAAAATCTACAGTATTTTTATTTACTCTCGGTGTTGTACCTGTTTTAAGCCTGCCGAGTTCAAGACCTGCTTTTTTTAGAGATACAGATAATTGATTGGATGGGAATTCCCCCGCTCTCCCGGCAGAGAAACTTGTGAGACCTATGTGCACTGTACCTCCAAGGAAGGTGCCTGTTGTAATTACTACAGTTTTCCCTTCGTAAAAATTACCTGTCTGAGTGAGAATACCGGTTACATGGCCGTCAGAAATCATAATTTCTTCAGCCATGGCCTGTTTGATGTCAAGATTTTCCTGGTTTTCCAGGACTCTTTTCATTCTGTTTTTATATTTAACTCTGTCTGACTGGGCGCGAAGAGCGTGAACAGCAGGACCTTTACTGGTATTTAACATTCTTATATGTATATGAGTTTCATCTGTATTAATTGCCATTTCACCTCCAAGAGCATCTACTTCTCTTGCAAGGTTTGCTTTCGCAGGTCCTCCTATACTTGGATTACATGGCATAATTGCCAGTGTATCAAGGTTTATTGTAAGTAAAAGGGTTTTACAGCCTGTTCTGGCGGAAGCAAGGGCTGCTTCACATCCTGCATGGCCTCCTCCTATAACTATGACATCATATTTTCGGGGATATGGAATCATATGAATTTACCTCTTAACAAGTGAACAGCGGGTGGTTATACGGCACTGAATGCCGGTTATATGCAACGCGTCACGCGTCACGCGTCACGCGTCACGATTAAAGTCCGGTAGAAACTTGAAAAATGTGTTTCTTAAATAACCGGGAAGTTAACTAATGAACCTTAAATTTACTCGCTATTTCTTTGACAAAACCGCTTTCTACAAATTTTACAGCCATTTTTATGGCATTTTTAATTGCTTTTGCCCTGGCCCGCCCGTGAGTGATTACACAGACGCCGTTGATACCAATCAGAGGAGCACCGCCATGTTCGGAAAAATCGAGTATTTTCTTCGCATTACTCATTATTGTCTTAAATTCATCTGAAAAATTACCGTCAGGCCATATTTTCATGGCCTCTTTTTTTATGAGAGCCACGATAAAATTGGCTGCCCCTTCACCTGTTTTAAGCACCATATTACCGGTGAAACCGTCACATACGACTATATTGGCTTTATTGAATAAAAGTTCTGTTCCTTCAACATTTCCTATAAAATTAAGCTCTGACTTCGAAAGTAATTTATATGTTTCCAGGGTAAGTTCATTACCTTTAGTGGCTTCCTCTCCAATATTGAGGAGTCCTATCTTAGGGTTATCTATCTTATAAACAGCTCTGGCAAGTGCGTCTCCCATAAGAGCAAATTCAACTAAAAAACCGGGTTTGCAATCTTTATTTGCTCCTGCATCGAGCATAATAACTGTGCCGTAAATTCCCGGCCAGAGTGTAGCAATAGCAGGTCTTTCCACACCGGGGATACGGCCTGTTTTGAAGAGACATGCTGCCATGGCAGCTCCAGTATTTCCTGCCGCTACTACACCATCTGCCTCTCCTTCACCTACTAACTGTGCAGCTACTACTATAGATGCATCTTTTTTCTTTCTTATACTTTTAGACGGAGACTCATCCATTCCTATTACTTCAGATGCATGGCGAATATGGACAAGTGGACTGGCAGGAGTTCCTTCCATACATTTCTTTATTTCCTTTTCATCTCCTACTAAAATTACCTCTACTCCGTATTCAATGGCAGCTTCTATACCACCGAGAACTATTTCCTTCGGAGCAAAATCTCCTCCCATTGCATCAATGGCTATTCTCATGCTTAAATCACCTTTTTATAAAATATCGTGACCCGTCACGCGTGACGAGAGTATATATATGTATTATTTATGCTTAACTCAGTAAATTTATTTAGAACTCAATTTTTTAAATTCTCCATTTATCAATTTGAATCCTTCATAGAGGATAAATATCTTTTACCAGTTACCGGTTACCAGTTACCGGTTAGCGGTAACCGGTATTATAAATTACCTGTCACCATTCACTTTTCACTTTTCACGATTCACTATTCACTTTTCACTTTCTTAATCTGAATCTTTAAATCAACAAGTCTGGCCTGACAGTCTTCTATCATTTTATAGTTATAATCTATATCTTTCTTAAAATCAATATACATATTTTCAGATATAAGGCCTCTGCTTCGACCTATATATAGATCGAGTATTTTCCCAAGTTCTGTATGTATGACTTCATATTCCATCGGTGGCTTTAGAGAATTCAGAGTATTCCTTAAATTCCGGAATTTTGCTTCTAAACTGCCTGATTTAACGTTAATCTGAGAAATTTTTGTCTGTTCAAGATTGGATTTTTCCAGTTCCTGATTGAGTGAAAACAGTTCCTTACCTGTAAACTCAGAATTTGTAATTATCTTTTCAATACCTGCTTTATAATTTTTTTCAGGATTTGTCGATTTATAAACAAAAAAACCTGCAATAATTATGAGGATAATAAAGAGTGCAGGTATAATGAAATTTGTTCTTTTTATAGATTTTACTTTTACCTCTGCTACTCTGTCTCCGTCCCATTTTATCTCATAACCAAGCCTCTGAAGTCCTTCAAGAGCAGCCCTTTCCACTCTGGGATCCTGACCTGTGAGCATACGGGCCATAGCATTTATACAGTCTCTTGTAGCCAGTTCTTCCAGGGCTTTTAATGCCTTTATTTTTACTTCAGGTACATTATCGTCAAGGGTTTTTATAAGTGCTTCCTGTGCTTTATGCCCTTTGAGCCTTCCTATTGTTTCTGCTGCTGCCCCTCTTATTTCAGGTAATTTATCTTTAAGAAGGGAGCCCATCAGGGCGTCCACAACATCTCTGTCCTGAAGTTCTGCAAGAGCTTTTATTGCTTCAATGCGACAGTCACGATCTTCATCTTTCATGGCAATTTCCAGTATGGGAACAACTACTCTTAAATCCTTCGTAGTTCCCAGGGTTTTTATAACACTTTTTTTATTCTTCCCTTTTTTGTTCAGTTCTTTAATCATTTCCTGTATCTGATCCTTAAGAGATGCACCGCAGTTGGAACATATTTCTCTGCTGACAGAATCTTGATTACACTTTAAACACCTCATAAATAACCCTCCTCTAACTCATATAAAATAATAGAAAGAGCCACAGGCCCTGCCGTCTCTGTTC
This sequence comes from uncultured Synergistia bacterium, assembly GCA_964431735.1. Classification (GTDB taxonomy): domain Bacteria; phylum Vulcanimicrobiota; class SpSt-956; order SpSt-956; family JAKJGF01; genus CALARM01. The sequence continues at coordinate 28,692 of CAYSLJ010000001.1, forward strand.
TCAATATTCTTTTCCCGATTGATACGGTCTGAAGGTTATGAGACAGAGCAAGAGAGATTTCTTCTTCTGTAAAATCACCTTCAGGGCCTATAAATATAAAAATTTTTTCAATTTTTTTATGTTGTTTCCTCAGAATTTTTTTTAGAGATATAGAACCGGGACAGAATATAAGGCCAGATTCTCCGGGTTTTACAAGAGATAGGGATTCATTGAAAGTGAGAGGTTCTTTTATTTCCGGTACAGTCATTCTTCCTGACTGTTGCGTCGCAGATTTTGCAATTTTCCTCCATCTTTCCAGTTTTTGAGGGCCTGTTGAATTAATACTTCTGGCAGTTATAACAGGTTGTATTTTTTTTACTCCTATTTCAATAGCTTTTTCCACTATAAAATCCATCTTCTGCCCCTTCGGGAGAGCCTGACAGAGTATTACAGATAAAGAAGGTTCTACGTTACGATAGTCTGTCTGAATTATTCTGGCTATAAGTCTGTCATGTTTTATTTCCTCTGCTTCTACTGTATATTCCATATTTGAACCGTCAAAAACTTTGAAATTATCTCCTTTTCTACAGCGAAGCACGCTTACGAGATGCTTCAAATCAGAGCCTTCAATTGTAACATATCCGTCTTTTATATATTCTTCTGTTATGTAAAATCTCGGTATGCTCATAGGTAAAATATAACATATAGAGTATATCTTTTCAATTGGTCGGCAGTGAATGGTTACGGAAAATAGTTAATATGAGAAGCATAATGCGTAACGAGAGCATGTCTGTATTATTTATTCTCACCTCAGTAATAAATTATGAAATACGCTATAGGTGAAAGAGTTAAATGTTAACAAATTATTAACATTAATTTATTGAACTGTGGAGTAAAATTTTGTAATATAAAATTCAATGAATGATAATCTATAGATTATAGGAGGATAAACTATGAAAATAAGTGGTTTTCAACAGAATTATACATCTGTAAAAACACCTGGTGCAGGTAAACAGCAGGAAATAAATAAGGATCTGGTAGTTCTCGGACAGAACAATGACGATAATGCTCTTATATTTCAAAAACCTCTTGGTCAGATGAAAGCAGGAGATATATCCCCTGGAGTCATTTATGCAGCTCTGGGAGCAATAGCAGCAGGAGGAGCTCTTGTTTCAGGTGTCGGTATTCTTGGCAAAACCCTGGGGGGAGTTCCCGGCGCTCTGATGGCAACAGGTGTGGCAGCAGTTGCGGGAGGACTTTTATGCGGTAAAGACGGAAATAATATAAAATTTGATAAATTCCTTAAAGGTGCCGCAGCAGGAGCAGCACTGGCAGGCGGAGGAGCACTTGTTTCTGGTTTTAATGTTCCTTTAGCCCTTGGGGCAGGAGCAGCAGGTGGACTCGGTTTCGCCGTAGCAGATATTACCTAGTTGCCGGGAAAATAAGACGTGAGACGGGTTCCGTCCACGTCTTATTTTTTTTGATTAATAGAATATTTCTTCACTTTATGAAATTTTTATAGAGGCACTATTTTTTGCTAAAGATAAATTCATTTTTACTGGAAACTCTAATTGATTTTATAATTTTTAAATACACAAAATAATTCAATAATTACTTTTCTGTAGGTTTAGATGGTATATATCATATAAATTAAGTAGAGTAAATTCAGACTGCAGGCAGTCCGGTGTAAATTAATTCAGGACTGTCTGATTAACAATTCCTTACTAACAGTCATGACCGTTTCGGTCACAACGAAGTATGAGAATTCGTTCCTCCCGTCACGCGTTACGCGTTACGCGTTACGATTCTCATATAATATTTCACAATATACTTTTCCTCATGAAAATGTTATAATACATAAAGTTTTTATCCATGGAGGAGGTAAATATGATTATAATAGGGGAACTTATAAATTCCACCAGAAAAAAAGTAAAAGAAGCCATAGAGAAGAAGGACGAACATTATATCCGTAAACTTGTTCACCTTCAGAAGGGTGCCACATTTATAGATGTAAATTCAGCCATGAGCCGTAAATCTGAGATTGAAGATCTTGCATGGCTTATAAATATAGTTCAGTCTGAAACAGACCTGCCTCTGTCAATTGATACTCCGAATGAAGATGCTATGGAAGAAGGGATAAAATTATGTAAAATCGCTCCTATGATAAATTCCATAACAAACGAGCCAAAGAGAGAGAGGCTCATAAAGCTTGCGAAAAAATATAACTGCTTTCTGGTAGCCCTTCCGCTGGGAGGATTTAATAAAATGCCTCTTACGGTAAAAGACAGAATGGAAGAGGCAAAATTACTTGTAGAGGAATTGCTTAAAGGAGGCATAGAAAAAGATAAAATCTATCTTGACCCTCTTATACTGGGAGTCGGAAGTAACAGTGAAGCAGGGAGAATTGCCCTTGAGACTGTAAGAGCTTTTAAGAAGGAATTTGCCGGTATAAATACGATATGCGGATTGAGTAATATTTCTTTCGGCCTTCCTGACAGGAAATTATTTAACAGAACCTATCTTTCTATGATGATAGAGGCAGGACTTGACGGAGCAATAACAGATCCTTCAGATGAAGAATTGATGAAAACCCTTAAAACTTCATTCGTACTTACAGGAAGAGAGAAATTCTCCAGGGAAAAAGTCAGAGAGAAAGAACAGACATCATCTCTTCTTGAAGAATTAAAAGGGAAAATAGAAGAAGGCCTTGATGATGAGGCGAAAGAAATTACTGAAAAATTATTGAAAGAAGATATAAATCCCGGAGAAATACTTGCCTGTCTTATAAAAGCAATGGAAGTGACAGGAGAAAAATACAGTGCCGGAGAAATCTATGTACCGGAAATGATGATGTCTGCCTCTGCCATGAAAGAGTGTCTCACCATGTTAAAGCCTCATCTATTGAAGGCAAAAGTGGAACCGGTGGGACTCTGTGTAATGGGAACGGTGGAAGATGACCTTCATGACATAGGGCAGAACCTTGTATCAATGATGCTTGAAGGTGCAGGTTTTGAAGTGTTCAATCTCGGAGCAGATGTGTCTGCAGTGGAATTTCTGAAAACGGTACAGGAGAAAAAACCTGATCTCCTGGGACTTTCGGCTATGCTTACAACTACAATGGTAAAAATGGGAGAGATTATTTCTGATTTAAAGGCCCGGGGTCTCAGGGATAAAGTCAGGGTTATAGTAGGAGGTGCTCCGCTTAATCAGGAATTTGCAGACGAAATAGGAGCAGACGGCTACGGAAAAGACGCCACTGAAGCAGTATTGCTGGCTAAAAAATTAATAAAAAGGTAATTCGTAATCAATGAACAGCAACCTGTTCATTGATTACCGGTCACTGATCTATGAAAACTTTTACCGCTACACAGAGAACTGTTTATCTCGGACTCTTTATTGCCATTACGATTATACTTGCAAGATATGTTAATGTTCAGATAAAAATCATTACTTTTCATGGTTTTCCAATCATATTATCAGGTATAATTTTCGGCCCTTTATCGGGAGCCATAGTAGGCGGCCTGTCTGATATTCTGGGGTATTTTCTGAATTCTTTCGGCAAAATGTACCATCCGGGATTTACCCTTACATCTGCCCTTACAGGTTTTATTCCTGCCATGTTTCTCTTACCTTTTAATAAAGATATGAAGATGCCTTCTTTATGGTATCTTACTCTTGCCATATTTACAGGACAGTTTATAACAAAAATCCTGCTTATGCCATATTTTTACTCCCAGATGGTGGGAAAAAATTTCCTTATAATAAAAATGCTGGAAGGAAGTTTTTCCCAGCTGATTCACATACCGTTATATGCCTTTCTCATATATAAAATATTAAAAGCTTTCAGGCTCAGAAATGAAAGCTTTTAATATTTTATTCATTGCCATGCGTCAACGGTCACAGGTCACAATTTAAATTATGCCGAACATAGAGAGTTCTTTTTCCAGAAATTCGTCTATTTCTCCTATGACCTCTATCTGAACATCTCCGCTGTCATCATAGTAAAAGACAAATTCCTCCCCGCTTTCCAGTTTTATAGAATCCGTTTTACCTGTTCTGGTGTAATAAAAATTTAAGGTTCCATATGGAGTTTCTATATAATCTATCATCTGATCATCATCTTCGTCATAAAAGAATTCATATTTACCTTCATCGGGACATATGATATGATCCAGTATTTTATCATCTGTATAATTAAATTTATAAAGACCTTCTTCTGTTTCTATATATTTTATTCTTCCATCTTTAAGTTTAACCACTTTTTCTTCACTCATAACATCAACCTCCATTTTTTTAAGATATCAGCTATCAGCTATCAGCTTTCAGCTATAAACTTTTTAATATAATTCAGTTTCGCTATAAAAAGCTGATTGGCTGACTGCTTACTTCAAAAGATCAATGGCTATTGCGCCAAGAAGATGTGAAAAATCTACAAGCTGTTTAATTTCTACATATTCATTTGCTACATGGAAGGCAAAATCGTCGCCGGGGCCAAAGCCTACTGCTATAATACCTGCAAGATTAAATGATTTTGCAAAGGTACCTCCTCCCATACCGAAAGGTTCAGGCATAAAACCTGTAATGTTTTTTGAATTTTCCTGTATTACCTTTATCAAAATATTATCAGGTTCTATCTCATGAGGACGGCTGCACTGTTCTATTGTAAAATCGAAAACCCCTTCAACCTTCCTGGAAAGCTCTTTTAATTCTTCAACTATCCCTTCTGCTGTCTGACATGGTAAATATCTTATATCCAGCAGCACTTCACACTTTGCGGGAACAATATTTGCCGCTGCTCCGCCTTTGATGACACCCAGATTAAGACTGGGTTTACCAAGATATTTATGTTCTGTATAGGATGGTTTATAATGTTTCAGTTCTGTGAGGAAATCATTCATCATAAATACTGCATTTACACCTCTCTCCGGTGTGGAACCATGAGCCTGTTTCCCTGTAGATGTAACTTTTATTACGAGACGCCCCTTTTCTGCTATGTCGATTTTCTGCATATTTTCTCCTATATCCGGGATTATAGCATATTCGGGAGTAAGATATTTGTTTTTAATTAAAAATTCTATACCGGGATCCATTTCACCTTTTTCCCTGAATTCTTCACTTGCTATGGCAGCAACCATAAATGTTCCTGATAGAGGAATATCAAGTTCTTTAAATATTTTCATTGTGACAAGAGAACATGCAAGAGGGCCTTTATTGTCAAGTACTCCTCTTCCATATATTTTCCCGTCTTTTACATATGGCTCAAAAGGATCCGTATCCCATCCGTCTCCGGGAGGTACTACATCCATATGAGTGCCTATAAGAAGTGAAGGTTTACCTTTACCGTATGAACCTGTAACATTTGCTCTGCCCTTTACGAGCTCTCTCACTTCATAGGGAATACCCATTTTTTCAAATTCTCTTATAACTATAGAAGAAACTTTGCTTTCTTCGCCGGGGATTGTAAGATAGGGGAAATCTTTCAGACTTTCTTTCCCTGCATTTACTGTTTTCTCCCTTACCATGTCGGTAAGGATGTTAATTGTATATTCCGTTATTTCCTCTCTCTTTGCCTCAAAATAAGCTCTTAACTTTTCTTTCATTAAAATAATACTCCTCTCATATAAATCGTAATGCGTAACACGTAACGTGTAACGCGAGAACCATTCCTGTTAAGTGATTTATACGACAACCATGACCGGGTGGTCACAACGAAGAATGAGAACTTATCTCCCTTCACCCTTCACGATTCTCATATAAATGTTTATCCATTTACGCGTCACGCGTCACGCGTCACGCGTCACGATCCTATTGTTTTGTAAAAAACGTCATCACTTTATCCCATGTTTTCTCGAAAACTCTTTTTTCTTCTTTATCATTTTTCAACCCTATTTGAAGAATTTCCTGCTTTTCTGATACCAAATTATTTTCACTTTCTTTATATTCAAAGCGAATATCCTTCTCCTTCCAGAAACTATCAAATTTTATTGTGTCGTGTCCGGTAAGATAATATCTATAATTCAGTTCATTTATGACAGATCTGTGCCATGTTTTTACCACTCCTCTGTGATCGCCTGTTATGAATATATTACCATCGGGAGATATTGCCAGCGCAGTAATACCTCTGTCAAAAAAATCAAAAGTTTCTCTGGAATTTTTGCATAGATTCCATATTGATATTTCCCTGCCGAATATGAAAAGGAAATTACCATCGGGAGAAAATTTCATATTCATTATTTTATCTTCTGTTGCTATGGTGTTAATACATTTTTCGTCAGAAATATTCCAGAATTTGACCTCTCCATCATTATCGGCAGAAATGAGAAATTTATTATCAGGAGAAAACCTGATACATATGACAGGAGAAGAATGTTTTGAGAAAGTGCCGGTGCATTTTGCTGTCTCTATATCCCATAATTTAATGGTTCTGTCTGTATCTGCAGAGGCAATTTTTCTTTCATCGGAAGAAATGTCTATACAGGACAGATGAAAACAGTCTTCTTTGAAGGCTTTAAGGCATATACCACTCTGTACGTCCCAGAGTTTCATTACCTGATTCTTTCCAGCAGAAAAAAGTTGTGTTCCTCCTTTAATAAAAAATAATCTGTTTATGTTTTTCTGAAGGGAGCGCCATGTCTTTACAAATTTATATTCTCCGCCGCAGAGGTTCCAGAGATCTATATGTTCCCCTTTCCCACTGAGAGCTATATATTCTCCTTTCCTACAGAGAGCAATGGAAGAAATTCCTGTTTTCGAAAGCTCCAGTGCCCTGGGTATCCATCGTCTTTCCTGACATATATAATAAAAAATTCTGTCACTTTTTTCACCGATAGTGAGAAATATGTTACCTGATTTTGAAAATTCAATATGTCTTACAGTGCTCTGATGTTGTCCAAGATAGGTTTCCATGACAGACCAGTTTCTCCCTCTTGGAGAATCTTTATAGAGAAGAGATAAGAAATCTCTGTCACTATATTCTCCTTCCTCTTCAGATAAACTTTTGAATATAGAAGAGGCATATTTCAGGGAAGATTTTATTCTTAAAAGATGAGGCCTGAGTTCTGATGCTTTTTTCAGGTATATTTCAGATTTTTCTCTGTCGGGAGAGGGATTAAAAAAAGTAGGGAAGAAATCATTCATACCGGCAAGTAATTCGCCTAGATAAAGATTTGCCCTCAGAGAATCGGAGTTTCTGCCGAGTATTTCTGAAAATGTATCTATAGCAGGGATGAGGCTCTTATCTTTACCTGTCATAACAACTGCCATATCTGTTAAGATTTCATCAATTTTTATTTTCTCATAGAGTTTTTTAAATTCATAAAAACTATCGCTATAATTTTCATTATAATAAATAGACCAGGCATAATTTCTGTGGTAGTCTGTATTTTCCGGTTCAAGGTTGTGAGCTTTTTTAAAACTTTCCATGGCAGAATAGAAATGCATACCGCCAGAATAGGCATATCCTGCCATGTTCCATATTTCTGCAGGCAGTTCTGTAACTTTAGATAAATATCTGATGTAATTAATCACTTTCCCTGCATCTTCTTTATAAAGCATAAAATATACTCCGTAAGGTAGTAAAGGATCTTCTCTTTCTTTATTCATACGAAAACTCCGGGAAAAATCAATTACATTGTGGAGTAATTTTATATCTTCTATCTTATCGGAAATCAGAAATCTGGCTCTTGCATCCAGTTCTTCGATTTTAATAAGTTCTCTGTAAAGTGCTTCTGCTTTTTCGTAATTTCTGTTTTTGAAGAATTCATCGGCTGTCTTAAGAGAATTATTTGCTTTTATCCTTTTTTCACAAATCCTTATAGCTTCCAGAACATCCGGGTTTTCTTCATGTCCTTTTATAGAAAGAGCATTTGTGAAATTTTCCAGTGCTCTGTCAAGTAAACCCTGTTTCAGGTAATTTTTCCCTGATGCAAGGAAATTTTCAAAATCAGAAAAAACCTTTGTACTTTCTCCTTCCCAGACCAGTTCATAAATTATTGTTTTTTCCCCTTTAAACTGTGCAGCCATATACCTTCCGTTGCAGGAGATACAGAAACCTCTGATTTCACTTTCTTCGTTTAATTCTATTTCAAATAATTTCTCACCTGTTTTTACATCAACCATACTGAATTTATTGTCAGGAACTGTTATAAACATTATCGAATTACCATCAGGTGAAAAACTGGATTGTTTTATTTCAATTTTATCTTCCAGTTGTAATTCCTTAATACGCCTACCGCTGTCTGTCTCCCATATTTTTATTTTATTCTTTTTGTTTATTGTGGCCATTTTTTCTCCGTCAGGTGAAAAACTGAGTGTATTTATATTCATGTATATTCCCTCCAGAACTGCAATGAAATCCCCTGTAGAACTTGAAAAAATCTTTATGTTACGGGGATAGATAACTACTAAAAAATTTCCATCAGGAGAAGAAAAGATTTTCTGTGCCTTTATTAAGCTGGCTTCCAGAAAAGTACGAACACATCTGCCATGGAGAAGATCCCATATTTTTATTTCTACTTTTGCCGTACGGCCTGTATCTACATTTGCAAGAGATATAAAAGCCTCATTGGATGCAAAACAGATGGAATCTATTGAACCGCAGTGACCTTCAAAGGTTTTCAGTAATTTTTTATCTTCTGTATGCCATACATTTATAGAAGACGGAAAAGAAGCTTTTAGAGATGCAAAAAATTTGCCGTCAGGAGAAAAATCAGTACAATCAAAACAACATTCAGAGCTATAATAACTTCTTATAATAGATTTTTTTTCAATATCATAGACCCTGAAGTTTTTCCCTGAATCAATACCAAGAAGCATTGTCCCATCCTGAGAGAATTCTATTTTTTCATCTCCCATGAGTTCAGGTATAGTCTCTATTTTATTAATTTCATTAATTTTTATTGCATTTCTGTCGGGCATATTATGAATCGTAACGCGTAACGCGTTAAGCGTCACGCGAGGTTTGTTATGTTAATTACATAGACAGATTATTCAAGTCCCATCTGTTCTTTCCAGGTGCTTTCAAGGTCATCCAGATTTTTAATCAATTCATCCAGGTCTACATCTATTCTGTTACCTCTGTTTAATTCTACACCGATTTTAAGTTTATCTTTTACTCTGGTTTTAAACTCTATTATCCTCATTACCATAGAAGGACATACCTTGATGTCAAAACCCATAACCTGTTCCTCCTTTTTATTGTAATGCGTGACGCGAGGATTGACTGTTTTCTGGTATGCTGAATAATTTCTGCTTATGTATTACATAATTATATCATAAAAAAATAAAGACCTCAAAGAAATTTATTGAAGGGGAAAGAGGTGTTTTATGGAAGTAATAAAAAATAATATAAAAAACATTCGGGAGTAAATAATGAATAATTTTCATATAGAAAAAAATAGCAGAAATGCCAATATTTTTCTTGTAAAATCCATGGACGGAGAAACATATACTGTTACTGTTTCTGATGACCTTTTTGAAAGTCATAAATGTACCTGTAGAAACTATAAAAAAGAAGGAGATTGTGTCCACATACAATCTGTAGTGGAAAAAATAAACAGAGGGGAAAAAATAGAGGAACAGATAATATATCTTGACGTAGAAACACAGTTCCTTGCAGAAGATGTAGGAGGGTGGGGGAATGTAGAAAAAATGAAGGTAGCCATTGTTGTAATATACAGCAGCAGGGAAGATGAATTTTACCATTACAGAGAAGAAGATATACCGTCTCTTATAAATAAGCTTAAGGAAGCCTCACTGATAGTCGGTTTTAATATTAAAAAATTTGATTACCGTGTCATACAGCCCTATGTGGAAGATTTTTCTCTTCTCTCTCTGCCTACTTTTGATATGCTTGAAGAAATTCATAAAAAACTCGGGCACAGAATAAGTTTGAATGAACTTGCAAAGAGCACTCTGAATATAGAAAAAAGTGCCGACGGACTTCAGTCTGTAGAGTGGTTTAAAAACGGCGATATGGATAAAATAATTGAATACTGTAAAAAAGATGTAATAATTACGAGAGATCTCTTCCTTCATCTTAGAAAATACGGTGCCCTGAAATTTTATGACAGACGAAGTAATAGAATGAAAAGTATAAGTTTATAGTTGAGAGTTTAAAGAACTCTCAACTATAATTTTCTTTTCCATTTCACTTATTCTTTTCTTGATTTCTTCAATGTCTTTTCCGTCTGACATATTCATATAGATTTTCATTTCTTTTATGGCTTTTTCATAATTTTTCTGTTTTTGATGGAGTACTCCCAGATTGAGATGGGCTTCTGCAAGGTTTCCATTTATTTCTATTGCCCTGAAATAACATTCTCTGGCTTTATCAAGCATGTTGAAATCATTATAAACTGCTCCCAGATTTGAGTAGGCTATGGCATAATCTTCTTTTAAGTCAATTGATTCTTTATATTGTTCCATTGCTTCAGATAACATTCTTTTTTTATAATAAATATTTCCCAGATATAAATGAGCTTCTGCATAATCAGGTTTTTTCTTTATAGCCAGTTTGAACAGTTCTTCTGCTTTATAATGTAATTCTTTATTATCATAATAAATCATACCGAAGTTGAAATAAATCTCTCCTCTGTTAGCTTCCCTTTCAATAGCACTTTCAAAAGCCGCTATGGCCTGTTTGATTTTTCCCATTTTCTTATAGCAAAGACCGAGCTTATAGTAGGTTTCATGAGTATCTCCGCCGGAGCTTAAGGATTTCAGGTAATGTTTTACAGCACCATCAATATCACCTTTATCAAAAAGTATTGAACCAAGATTCAAATGGGCTCTGAAGTGTGACGGCATTATTTTTATTACTTTTCTATATTCGCTTTCTGCGAGGACATGGAGCCTTTTTTTTTCATAGGCAAGACCCAGATAAAAATGGCCTTCACTGTGTGATGATTTTATACGTAAAGCCTTTTGATACTGTCTTATGGCTTCATCAACGGCATCTGTCTCAAGATAATGGTTTCCCATTTTGATGTATTTATCGGGATCGTCTGAATCAAGAGCTATTTCTGCCTCAATCTTTCTTTTTTTATCTTTACTGTCTTCCTCTGCTTCATAGGTTAAAACTCCTGTTAGTTCGTTTTTTCCGTCTTTCACGAAAGGCACTTCTTTCGGAGAAAAGCCCAGGCTCCCATTTATTATTTCTTCAGGTGAAGCATTTATCAATCTGTTTATTTCTTCTGCCTCGGCTTTACTTAATTTCTGTTCTCTGGAAAAATGGGCAAGATTATTTTTTGCCTGAGTGAATTCAGGATCTATCATAATTGATTTTTTAAAACTATCCTTTGCCGCATTGTAGTTACCCTGTTTATAGTAAATTACACCAAGATTGGAATGGGCTTCCACCAGATCCGGTTTTATGGAAATCGCTCTGTTAAAACAGTTTATTGCTTTTTCATTTTTATTTACCTCTCCGTAAAGAACTCCCAGGTTTGAAAAGGCTACAGCACTGGCAGAATCAAACATTAATGCCTTTTCCAGTTTTCTTATGCCATCTTCAGGCATACCGGCTCTTCCACAGGCGTAAGCAAAGTTTATATAGGCCTCCATGGAATCAGGTTTTATCTTTATTGCTTTCCTGCATTCCTCTATCATTTTATCATATCTGCCTTTAGTTCCGTATATATGAGAAAGGTTAATATGGGCCTCTGCAAGACGGGGATTAATCTGGAGAGCTCTTCTGAACTGCTCTATAGCTTCATCTATCCTACCTGTTCTGCTGTAAACAACTCCTAAATTACAGTATGCCACAGACGTAGTTTTATCCAGTTTTATGGCATGTTTTAAATGCTCTATTGCCTTATCATAGTCTTCGAGCATAAGACAGACATAGCCAAGATTTGAATAGGCGTCTGATGAAGTGGAATCAAGTTTAACAGATTTATTAAGTTCTTTTCTGGCATGACTGTAATAGCCTTTTCTGGCATAAAGAACGGCCAGGTTAGAATGACCTTTACTCAGGTCAGGATCCTGACCTATATCATTCAATTCAGTTTCAGTTTCTTCTATTTTTTTCTTCTCTTTAGGTCTGTATAGATAGAGATCTTTGTTCTGTTTTACATAGACAAGGGCTTCTTCCATGTCTGAAGCAGTAGTAAATCGATTGTTCAGATCAGGTTCAAGGGCTTTCATTACTACCTTTTCCATAGGTATGGATATTCTGGGATTAAAGGTTCTTACAGGATCAAAATAAAAAGGAATTTCAGGAAATTTACCTGTAAGAAGATGATGGAGGGTAGCTCCAAGGGCATAAATATCGCTCTGAGGTTTCTGTCTTCCTTCATACTGCTCCGGCGGAGAATATCCTACAGTTCCTATGGCAGTTTTCCCTGCAGACATACCGTTTTCTATAGTTCTTGCAAGGCCGAAGTCAACCAGTATAGCCTTTTTATCCATATCTCTGATAACAATATTTGATGGTTTTATATCTCTGTAAAGTATGGGAGGGGTATGGTTATGAAGGTATTTAAGTACGGAGCAGAGTTCCATTGCCCAGTCAATGACTTCCATCTCCTGTAATCCCGGATTCCCCTGTTTTTTTAATATACATTCCAGATCAAGACCTTCTATATAATCCATGATCATAAAATAATTATCATAATCATTAAAATAATCACTTACTTTTGGAAGATTCGGATGATCCAGACCTGATAATAATGTAGCTTCCCTCTCGAATCTGCTCACAAGGAACTGAACTTCTTCATCTCCGGAACCTAAAAAAAGCTGTTTTATAGCGATAATGTTCTCTTCATCGAGATCATACCCCACGTAGACGGCTCCCATGCCTCCTACTTTAATAAGTTCATTGATTTTATAATGACCATTGATAATTGAACCGGGGGATAATATGCCATGAGGAGTTCCTCTTGTAGCAAGAAGGGTTTCACAGTAACTACAGGTTTCCTTATCAGAAGAATTTTCATTACCGCAGGTGGGACAATAAGTTGGCATTCCTCTGTTCTCCAATTTATTTCAGTGATCGGTGAACAGTGACAGGTTATATTACCCTGTCACCCTGATACTCACTTCTCACGACTCACTTTATTTCAAAAAAGTTCTTGGCCTTTTCTATGTCCTGTTTAACCTCCTGAATTATCTTCTGTTTTATATCAGGCGCCAGATTGACAATCTCTTTTGCCTCTTTCTGTACAAGAGAAACCTTTATATTACCGCTGTCACCCATATGCTGAAGATTACAGAAAAAATCGGCCATCTGCACTATGGCAGCCATCTGTAATATATCTTTATCAGAACACTGAGAAAGAATATGATGGAATTTTATTGCCATAGCAACTTTTTCGGGAATCTTCCAGTACAGTGCTACCATATGACCTATATCAGAATGATTTATCCCCAGGATCTGATCCTCTACTTCGTATATGGCAAGTCTTCTGGATTTTACTATGGCCATAACCTTTCTGAATTCTTCTGATATATTCTGATCCAGTATGAGTTTTCCTATGTCATGAAGGAGGCCGACTATATAATATTCTTCAGGTTTGGGCAGGTTCAGTTCTCTTGCCAGAGCCTGTGAAAATGATGCAGTTCCAAGACTGTGGAGCCACAGACCCTGGGGAGGAATAAGTCCGCCCTTTCCCTTGCTGAAGAGTTCGAAGGCTATTGTGCTTATAAGAATACTTTTTAGATTATCATGGCCAAGAATAGTTATTGCCTGTGGTACTGTAGTAACCTGTTTGGTGAAACCATAATAAGCTGAATTGACTATCTTTAAAAGTTTACCGGTAAGGACCATGTCAAGTTCGAATACTTTACTTAATACTGCTGCAGACGGCTCAGCTTCGTTTAAAAGCTCAAGGGCCTTTGCTGCTACATGGGGCATAGAAGCCACTTCTTCAAGTGAATCTTTAACTCTTTCGAGTATACTCCTGTTATCCATTTTTCACCTTGATATTTTTTATAGTTTTTATAACTATATTTTTACCCTTTTCATAATTTTCTTGTTCTTACTGGTTTTATAGTTAAACAGGTTCCGGGTTCCGGGTTTTAATCTTCTTAACCCAAAACCTGACACCTTAAAATTGAATAGATTGTTTACAGTTTTTAAACTCTGCAAAAATATAGTAATTTAATTAAATAGGAAATTTCATTTTTAACTATAAAGTTTAACTTATATATAAAATTATGTTATAATTAATTACTGACCTGAGTATAAAGATGTTCCTCCTGTCACGTATTACGCGTCATGAGAGCATGTATGTATTATTTATGCTCACCTCAGTAGATTAAGATTTTATCAGATTAATTATAACACAGGTAATTTTTAAAGGCAATCAAGAAGAAGGGTTTTATGAAGAGATTACACATTATTTTACTTACATTATTAATAGTTTTTACAATAAGATTCGATAATATGTCACTTGCCGGTAATAAAATAATGGATATATCAGGTTCGTGGCAGATAAATTTAGACCTGCAGGTTCAGGAGAATGGCCTTATGTCAGAAATTTCCAGGCTTGAATCCCTTCCTTTCGATCTGAGAATTGAGCAAAATGACACAATGATAGATGTTCTTCCTGAATATTATCTGAAAGGCGGATTCAGGGGGAAAGGGTATGTAGAAGGGAACCTTATTTATTTTACAGGCTCCTCTTTTGAAGAAACTCTTTTTACAGAAAGAAAAGTCAGCATGAAAATCTTTAATCTTATTCTGGAATGTTCGGGATTTATTTCTCCGGAGGAAGATTATATAACAGGACAGATAAGGGGAACTATTATTGTGGCAAAAAGCAATGGACACGTGCCATGCAGCATAAAAGACGGAACTTTTACTATGGTGAAAGCCGGTGAAAAGTGAGTCGGTGAAAAGTGAAATTGCCCGTTATGTGTTACGCCCAACGATTACAGGGCGCCATAGATTACTCATTAAGATTTTTAACTTAACGACCCGGTGCCTGTTACTTTTTTTATTGCTGCTATAAGTTTTGCCGGTTCAACCGGTTTGAGTATATAGTCTTTTGCTCCGGAAGAAAGAACTTCCATCACTATTTCCTTATAATTCATGGCGGTACAGGCGATTATTCTGGCGTTTTGATCTATTTTTATTATCTCTCTTATGGCTGTTATTCCACCTGTTTTTAATATTTCTTTTTTTACAGATTCTATTTTCCCCGGCAATCCTATGTCCATAATGACAAGATCAGGATGGAGACTTTTGTATTTATTTACAGCATCTGCTATATCTTCCGCTTCTCCTGCAATTTCATATCCTTCTTTAAGAAGCATTTTTTTTAAAATTAATCTGCTTACAGCCATATCATCTACTATTAAAATTCTTAGCATGTTTAATACCCCTCTTCTGTTCACAGCTCACTGTAAAATACTCTAAATCAGGTTTTTATCGATTTCTTTATCTTCAAAAGAAAAATAGTCTTTCATCTTTCCTTTAAGACGCAGTACTGCTCTTGTATGAAGCTGTGATATGCGAGATTCCGAAAGATTAAGGACTTTTGCTATTTCCTTTAACGTAAGTTCTTCATAATAGTAAAGTGTTATAACCAGTTTTTCTTTTCCGGGAAGTTCATCAATTGCATGGCCCATAGTTTTAATAAATTCCTTCCTGTCAAAAACACCTTCAGGAGAAAGTTCTGTCCCCTGATAAACATCTTTAAAGGTTTTGCCTTCTTCAGTGTTTGAAAGCCATGCATCAAGGGATAAAACTGCAGTACTGCCCAGGTTACTTATTAATTTTTCCAGTTCTTCTATATTTATATTCAAATGTCCTGCTACTTCATCCATCGTAGGAGGCCTGCCGAGCAATCCTTCAAGCTGTGCAAGAGTATCTTTGAGCTCTCTGGATTTTCTACGGAGAGACCTTGGAGCCCAGTCAAAAGAACGGAGCGCATCCAGTATGGCACCTCTTATACGAAAACTGGCATAAGACCTGAAATCTGTTTCTCTGGAAATGTCATAAGTTTCTATTGATTGAATTAATCCGAGTATTCCATCATTAATTATATCTTCTATCAGTATATAGCCTGGAAGATTAATGGCCATTCTGTGGGCAATATATTTTACAAGGGGAATATGTTCTAAAATCAAAGCTTCTTTTGCTACAGGGCATCCTTTTTCCTTAAAGTCCTTCCAGTGTTTCTCTGATGACATTACAAAGAATCCTTTCTTTTCTTCCCGTTACTATGATTTTTTTTCTATAATACTTTTTATTCTTTCTATAAGGTCCATAGGCTTAAAAGGTTTGCACATATAACTCTCTGCTCCCAGTGTAAAGCCTTTTTCTACATCCTTACTATCGGCACTGACTGTGAGAAACATTATCGGTATATTTGCCATTTCAGGATTTTCTTTTATTTTATCACAAACTTCCCATCCTGTCATTTCGGGCATAACTACGTCAAGAATTATTAAATCAGGGTTACCTGTTTTTCTTATTGTTTCTATAGTTTTTGGCGCTTCCTGAAGGGTTGTCACATCATAACCACTGTCTTTTAATATCACTTCAAGTAAACTGCAGAGCTGTGGTTCGTCATCTACTATAAGAATTTTTTCTTTCACAAACAATACCTCCTGATTGTGAAGGGTATATGTTAATTACTTTTCACCCTTCACGCTTCACGCATTAATTATAACATTTTTCTGTCCTTCTTCGATAGATACCATACTTCTGGCCTCAACCTTCACTTCCGGTATGACTTCTGAAAAGGATATTACTGCCACATTCGGGAGGACTCTTTCTATTAGCCTTTTTAAATGAACTCTGGCGCCTGAAGTGCACAGAATTATGGGCTGTATACCTTCCAGTGATATTTTTTCTATCTCTTTAAGAAGAGAATTATAAAACTTCTGGAGCCATCTGGGATCTACCACAGAATACGGATCTGCCTGTGATTTACTGGCAAGATCCTGAATGGTTCTTTCTATCTGAGGATCGACAGTGATTACAGTTAAAGCACCGTCTCTCTGATGTTGCTGACATATGACCCTCGATAATGCCTGTCTTGCATATTCTGTTAACATATCTGTATTTTTATTGGTTGCTGCTCTATCTGCTATTGTTTCAAGAATTAAGAGCAAATTCCTGATTGGTACTCTTTCCCTTAGCAGATTCTGCAAGATTTTCTGAACCTCTCCTATATTCATGACTTCAGGTATAATTTCATCTACCACTACAGGATTATTTTTCTTAATATTGTCTACAAGTATTTTTGTCTGTTCCCTTGTAAGTATGTCAGGAGAATGGGATTTTATGGTTTCCGTCAGATGAGTCACAATAACAGAGGTAGGATCTATTACCGTATAACCCTTTGCCTCTGCTTCAATCTGCTGGGCTTTTGTAATCCATGTGGCAGGAAGTCCGAAACTTGGTTCTTTGGTTTTGATGCCGTCTACCGGTTCGTCTACAGCACCCGGATTTAAAGCCATAAGACGGCCAACCATTACCTCTCCTGAGGCAACCTCTATGTCATATATTTTTATAGAATAGCCGCTGGGCTTTAATCTTATATTATCTCTTATTCTTATGAGAGGTATTATAATACCGAGATCCAGCGCACACTGACGGCGAAGAGTGCTTACCCTTTCCAGTAAATCTCCTCCCTGCTCTTTATCTACAAGAGGTATAAGTCCATAGCCGAACTCCAGTTCTATTGGATCAATATCAAGGAGTGCCATAACTTCTTCTTCCTTGGAAGGTGGAGGAGCACCTTCTTCTTCTTCTACCCTGGGTACAAGTTCTGCAACCTTTTTCTTCCTGTCAATATTATAAGCCAGAAATCCCGAAGCAAGTCCTATTGCTAAAAATGGCAGTTTGGGCAGTCCCGGTATAAGAACAAAGAAGAGAAGAAGCCCTGATACTATATAAATAGCTTTGGGGTAGGCAAGCAGTTTGGTGCCTATCTCTTCTCCCAGATTGCCTTCCGAGGCCACTCTTGTTACAACAACACCTGTAGCCGTAGAAATTAACAGAGCAGGTAACTGTGATACTATACCTTCACCTACTGTGAGGAGTACGTATATGCCGAGAGCTTTGTCCAGGGGCATTTTCAATTGAAGAACGCCTATAATATAACCTGCAACGATATTTACGCAGATTATTATGATGGCAGCAATGGCATCACCTTTTACAAACTTGGACGCTCCGTCCATGGCACCATAAAAATCTGCCTCTCTCTGAAGTTTTTGTCTCCTATCTACTGCCTGTTGTTCCGTAATAATACCTGCTCCCAAGTCTGCATCGATACTCATCTGTTTACCGGGCATGGCGTCAAGGGTAAATCTTGCAGCCACTTCGGCAACTCTCTGAGAACCACTTATAATAACAACATTTTGAACTACTACAATAATTACAAAAATTACTATACCTACAACATAATTACCTCCTACAACAAAATTGCCGAAAGACTCAATTAATTTTCCTGCATAGGCATGAAGAAGTATATGCCGTGTAGCACTTATGTTAAGAGCAAGACGAAAAAGGGTTGTAAATAACAAAAGTGACGGAAATATTGATAATTCAAGAGGTTCTCTGATATACATGCCTACAAGTAATATCGTAAGAGCAAGTGCTATATTTAATGCAATGAGGAGATCCAGAATCAAAACCGGGATAGGTATAATCATTATTACTACAATGGATATAACTATTATGGCAAAGAATATATCATTAAATCCTTTTTTCATTTCACTTCTCCTCCTGATTTGCCGGCATATTTACCTGCAGAAGATATATGGACTATAATCTTTGCTACTGCCATATATAACTCTGCAGGGATGAAATCATTAACCTCTACTTCATAAAGAGATCTGGCGAGAGGTTTATTTTCTACTACAGGAATTTTATGTTTCTTTGCAATTTCCTTTATTTTCTGTGCTATAAGATCGGCACCTTTTGCCACAACTACCGGTGCGTCCATAATATCATATTCATATCTTATGGCTATAGCCAGATGATCCGGATTTGTCACTACAACTGATGCAGTGGGAACCTGTTTTAATGATAATTTTTTATATAACTGCATCCTTCTTTTTCTGATAGCACTTTTTATTTCCGGGTTTTCAGATTTTTTTGCTTCTTCCTTTACCTCTGTTTTGCTCATCATAAGGCTCTTCCAGTATTGATATCTTCTGTAAATATAATCCAGTATGGAAAGAAAGAGATATACAGGTATTATTTTCATGGCAATTTTATAAACAAGATGACCTAACGTAGTGATATACATAAGAGGTGAAGTAATCTCCATAGTAAGGATAGACGGTATATTTTCTTTTAAGAATTTGTAACCGATAAACCCTACTATAATCATCTTTAAAATCGATTTCAATAATTCTACTAATTTATCCATTGAAAATAATCGTCGAAAACCATTTATAGGGTTTAATCCATCCAGTTTTGGCTTCAGGGGATGGAAAGTAAACATAAATTCTCCTACCTGGGCATAACTTACAATCAGGTTTAAAACTATTGTAAGACATAACAGAGGAAGAGTTATACTGAAAAAAGCTACCGAGAAATCTATTGATAATTTATAGATACCTGCCTGTGTAAAGTCAGGGTGACTCATGTTTTTGAAGATATTCTCCATAAATATTGTGAATACCTTAAGCATCCACGGTGAGAGAAATTTAAGACAGATGAAAGCAAAAAAAAGTCCGCATGCCATAGAAAGTTCAGGACTTCTGGCAATATTTCCTTCCTGCCTGGCTCTGGCAAGCTTCTGACCACTTGGAGGAAGATTCCTCTCTTCTCCTTCATCTGCCATTGATAGTCACCACCTTTTTTCAGGTATCAGTTACAAAATACCAGTTATACCGGTTATAATTACTGACCTGAGCATAAGCATGTAATAACAGTCTTC
The DNA here is from genome assembly GCA_964431735.1 of uncultured Synergistia bacterium. Classification (GTDB taxonomy): domain Bacteria; phylum Vulcanimicrobiota; class SpSt-956; order SpSt-956; family JAKJGF01; genus CALARM01. The sequence continues at coordinate 48,512 of CAYSLJ010000001.1, forward strand.
CTCCCGTCACGCGTAACGCGTTACGCGTCACGAGAGCAGATATTTATTATTTATGCTCACCTCAATAAGTATTCACTGCTCACTGATTACTGAATAGATTTAGCCATAAATAGAAATTGTTCCAGCATTTTTTCCACCAGAGATGAAACTACAGGGGGAAAAAATGGGAGAGTCAATACAATACATATTATTCCTGCAGCCATTTTCAATGGAATCTCTATCATAAAGACATTCATCTGAGGTATCATTTTCGCCATTATAGCCATACAGATTTCTATGAGAAACAACACACCTATTATGGGGCCCGCCATTTCAAGGGTAATAATAAAAATCTGACCTGTCATAACTATTATATTCTCTGCAAAGCTTCCTGATATTACTACAGTGCCATCCAGAGGCAGAAGAGAGAAAGTTTGCATAATTGCTTTTAAAATCAGAAGATGGCCCTGTGTACATAGTAAAATTACTATTGTAGTAAGGCTGTAAAAAAGTTCTATTACTGAAGACTGGGCTCCAAAAGCAGGGTCCAGAACTTTACCGAAGGCAAAACCGATTTGAATATCCAGAATTGCAGAAGCAGTTCTGATACCTTCTATAAATAATTTACTGATGAATCCAAGAAATAATCCGAGAAATATTTGCTTTATTACAAGAAAAATAAAATCTGCCATTGTTTCCGGCAAAAGAGAAACAGGGGATACAAAAGGCATTACAATCAGAGAAATAAAACAGGAAAGACCTATTTTTATTTTTGCGCCGATACTTGTATTGGACCAGAATGGTGCAACCAGTATGAAACTGCTTATACGGATCATTATTAAGAGAAAGTGTATTGTTTTATCGTATGGTATTTCAAACATATCGTGATGTGTAATGTATGATGGGTGATTTATTATTACCCTTCACTCTTCACTCTTCACCTCCTGTTTTGTAAATGATCCGTCAGTATTACCGGTCTTTCATATCGTGACGCGTAGGGTACGCCTGCTCACTTTTCACTCTTCACCCTTCACCCTTCACTCTTCACCACTCACTTTTCACTTTTCACTTTATATAAAGTGGTATATTATAAAGTATTTGATGGGTAAAAGTAAGTATTTTCTGTAACATCCAGGGACCGAGGATAATTATGGCTATAGCGGAAGCAAGGATTCTGGGGGCGAAATTTAATGTGGCTTCATTGAGCTGTGTTACTGCCTGAAAAACAGTAACAATCATACCTACTGTAAGACCTACAAGCACTATAGGTGCTACAATAAGAAAAGCTGTGGCAAAAAATTCCTTCCCCAGTCCTATAACAAAAGCTGTATCCATAATTAAAACCTCTCTCAATTAAAACTGAGTACGATGGCTCTCACTATAAGGTTCCATCCGTCTACCATAATAAACAGCATAAGTTTCAGAGGCAGGGATATCATCATGGGCGGAACCATCATCATACCCATACCCATAAGGGTAGTTGCTACCACTACATCTATTAATAAAAAAGGTATATATATTAAGAAACCTATCTGAAAAGCAGTCCTGAGTTCACTTATAATAAAAGACGGTATCAGTACATCTGTCGGTATATCACTGAGCCTGGCAGGTCTCGGGAGATGGGCTGCCTCTATAAAAACAGCAAGGTCTTCTTCTCTTGTCTGTTTGAACATAAATTCCCTCAAAGGCTCACTTCCTTTTGATAGAGCAACCTGAAAGGATATTTTTTTATCCATATATGGTTTGACTGCCACATCATTTACTTTTTTAAATACAGGACCCATTATAAAAAGAGTGAGAAATAATGCGAGCCCTATGATTAGCTGATTTGACGGAGTCTGCTGTGTTCCGAGGGCATTACGGGTAAAGGACAGGACTACAACGGTTCTGGTAAAAGATGTTAACATAATGAGTATTGTCGGTGCCAGCGAGATAACTGTCATGAAGATCAGTATCTGTAAACTGAGTGATACATCTTCCGGTCTGTCAGATTTTTCTATACCTATTTTTATACTCGGAAGAGGGACTGAAGCAGAAAAAGAATTATCGACAGTGGAAAAAACAAATAACAGCAGAAATATGAGTATGGTGAAGTGTGAAATTTTGTTCTTTCTGAAATATGTCAAAAATTTCATTTTTTATCCCCCTTTTTAAATCCGAGTTTACTCAAAAAGTCTTTAAATGAAGGTTCTATAGAACCGGTTTCTGTATCAGTTAATTCTTCTTCCGTTTTCTCTTTTTCCTGCACAAGTGTTATATGATTGGCATTGGCTGCTATGAGCAGGGTTTTTTCTCCTGATTCAACAAGATAAAGGGAAAGGTTTGGACCGGCATGTAAAATATTTAACAATTTTAACCCTTTTTTATTGACTATAAGTCCTTTCCTGACAAAAATAAATTTCAAGAAAAATACAATAATGTAAAAAATGACGAATACTATTAAAAGGGAAAATATTACTCTGACTATGGAAAGGGACGAACTGGGAGGGGGAGTGTAAGAATCTGCAAAGGCGACAGAAGAGAGACAGGAAAAAAAGAATAAGAAAAAAATTTTATTAATCTGTATATTCTCCATATATAAAACCTTCTTTTTTACACATTATCAGTCGTATGTCCGATTTTTCTTCACCTGTCAATCTCTAAATACTGCTCCAGATAAATTCATACCCGTTTTATCAGCTTCTGCCTGACAGACTCCTAAGGGACTGTAAGAAAATAACCCTGGCAAATTGTCAGAACGGTTATCATCCTCGCGTAACGCGTAACGCGTGACGCGGCACGATATAGACTGTAAATATGATGAGGTTATTTCTTGACAACCCCTAAGGGACTGTAAGAAAATAACTCTGGAAAATTATGGTTTTTGTCCTCGCGTTACGCGTCACGATTTTAAATATGATAAGGTTATTTTTTTACAACCCCTAAGTTCTTCCTTTTTTCTGTATTTCTTCAAGTGTTTCTGTAACCCTTACGCCGAATTTTTCATCTATAACAACTACTTCTCCTCTGGCAACCAGTTTATTATTTACCATAAGATCTATAGGTTCACCGGCAAGTCTGTCCAGTTCAAAAACAGAACCGCTTCCCATATCCAGAACATCTTTCAGATATAGTACGGCCCTTCCCAGTACTGCTGTGAGTTTCATAGGTACATCAAGGAATAAGTCAATAGAATTGGAAGGTCCTCTGTCTCTTGAAGGTACTAACTGGGAAAATTTGGCAGGTTTTACAATCATTTCCTGCTCTGTTTTTCCCGGCATCTGATATGGTATTTCTGCCTGATAAGATTTCTGCTGTGTTACAGCAGGTTCTTCAAAGTCGTAGACAGGTATGGAACTAACCGGTTTTGAAGTAACTTTTTCTTCCTGTAATGGAGGTAATTCGGAAAGATTTATTTCCGACTGTGATACGGGAACCGGTTCAGGAGCCGATTCGGCACCTTTACCTGAAAGATAATTAATCCAGTTTCTGGGTATCTGATACAGGAAATAACTGTCTATCAAACTTCCGACTGAGAGGCTGAAATAAAGTTCTATTGACTCTTCTTTTGGCTCAGGCAAATTCCCCGGCATAGTTATTACTGAAATTTCGGGAAAGGAGAAGTTTATCTTTTTATTTATTTTACCTGATATGGTAGTAATTGTAGAACTCACTACCTGACTTGCTATTTCACTGAATACACTTTGATGGAGATCATCTAAATCTACAACGGAAATATCTATTTTTTCTCCCATTGCCAGCTGTGTAAAGGGAATGGCATCTTTTAATTTAAATAACATTCTGTCATAGCCGGAAAAACCTTCTATATAATCTGTTTTTATGGATAAACATTGTTCTGTAAAGGCATCATCTATTTTTAAATTTAAGTCTTTTGTGGTAATACTTATAGGCTCTTCAGAGAGTGAAGAAAGGACTATTTCCAGTGATTGCACGAAAGCTTCATCCAGAATAGATATTATTTCTTTCTCTGAAGATATGAGTTCCGATCTGTTCAACCTTTTTCCTCCTTATATTCGTGACGCGTGACGCGTAACGCGTAACGCGTTGCATCACCCCCCACTACTCACTGATTGAAACTTTCCCGTTAACTGCTGATTTGTTAATCATAATGGTAATATCTACTCTTCTGTTAATAGACCTGTTATATTCGGAATTATTGGGTACTTTCGGCCTGTATTCTCCGTAACCGGCAGCAGAAATTCTCCAGGGATCTATATGTCCTTTTTCTATAAGATATCTTGCCACATTTGTTGCTCTGGCAGTAGATAACTCCCAGTTTGAAGGATAGTTCCCCGATTGTATCGGTAAATTACATGTATATCCTTCCACTCTTATATTTGCCTTTTCAGGTAAATCTTTACAGAGACCGGAAATAGTATTGAGCACCTGAGCCGTGTCACCTTTAATGTCGGCACTGCCTCTCGCGAAAAACCCTTTCCCTGTATTAAGGCTGATAGTAAGTTCATTTTCATTTACTTCTATATTTATAGCCTTGCCGAGTTTTTCCTTCTTCAACTGACTTGAAAGAAGGTTTCCCAGATCATTCAGAAGAGGATTTATGTCTTCTCTTTTTTCCTCTTCATACATTTTATCAGCAATTTCATCCTGCATTATTATTTCTGTAATGCCTGTATATTTTCCTTCTGCTGCTCCTCCCGGAATAATACCTGGTTCAGTAGTAAAATTTCTCTGAAGGGCAAATGATATGGGATTAAGCTTTGACGCCTTTACCTCTGCAATTGCATACATAACAACAAAAAAAACCATTAGAAGTGTTATCATATCAGCATAAGTTATAAGCCATCTCTCTTCGTTTTCTTCTTCTGTATGTCTCTTATTACGCTTCAAAATACACTCTCCTATCAAAATAAATTATTCTCCTTTCTCATGATAACATCTTCCACATTACTTTTATACCGGTCTTTATGTCTATTTCGCGCTGAAAAGAGACTTAGAGATTATACTCAGGCCATAGTTCTTTCGGACTCAGTAATTCTTTTTTGCCATTATGCGGGCTCTGTCCTCTTCATTTAAATAGGTACACAATTTTTCCATAACTATAAGAGATGAATCCCCTGAACCTATAGAGAGAACTCCTGCCAGGATCATCTCTTTAATCAGTATTGCTTCTTCTCTTCTTGCCTTGAGTTTTGCAGCAAGAGGCAAAAATATGAGATTGGCAAAGGATACGCCGTAGAAGGTTGCAATAAATGCTGTAGCTATACCTGCTGCTATCTTGTCAGGTTCTCCCAGGTTACCCATTACATGAATAAGGCCCATAACGGTACCAATAATACCAAGGGTAGGTGAAAATCCACCCATGGCTCTCAGAAATTTTTCATAAATTTTTTCCTGTTCTTCCCATATAATCAGTTCTGATTCCATAATAGTTCTCACATCATCTATACTGTTTCCGTCTATAAGCAGTTGCAGACTTTTTTTGAAAAATGGATCCTTCTGTATTTTTAACTCCGGTTCCAGTATTAACAGCCCGCTGTGTCGGGCTTTTTTTGCATATCCTGTTATTACGGGAATAATATCTACCGCCTTCTGTTTCCCCGGAGAAAAACATCTCCTCAGAGCATCAGGAAATCCTTTTAATTGTTCCATTGTAAATCCTGTACAGGCAGCAGCAAATGTTCCTACACCTACTATACAGAAGGCAGATAATTTTAACAGAGAATCAAATCTCAGACCTTCTAATTTTGCTCCTACCAGTATGGCCATCCATCCTAATAATAAACCTGTTACAGTTAAAAGATCCATCTTTAACCTCTTCAGGTATTGGTGACGCGTGACGCGTAATAATACCCTTTTATTACATTATAAAATATTTATGTTCACATCAGTCAATAATCTTTAAGATTTTTCTACCGGTGAAGTTATTCGGCGGCGAAATATTACTACCTTCTCTATAATATCTGCCGGTTTTTCTTTCACTACATATTTATACCCGTTTGTCAGAGTTATCACCGTATCAGGCGTTTCCTCTATACATTGTATCAGATCGGAATTCACCACTACAGACATGTTATTGAGTCTTGTAAGTTCTATCATACGTTTCATTTCCCTTCATTAAGAGACTGTAAGAAAATAACCCTGGCAAATTATTAGAATGGTTATCATCCTCGCGTCACGCGTTACGCGTTACGCGTCACGATATAGACTGTAAATATGATGAGGTTATTTCTTGACAACCCCTAAGTGCGTCACTAACCCATTATCTGATCAAATTATTGACTTCTGCAAGCATATCACTTGCAGTGGTTATAACCTTTGAATTTGCCTGGAAAGCTCTCTGTGTAACAATCATCTTTGTAAATTCATCAGATAGTTCCACATTGGAATCTTCAAGATATTCGGCTGTAATACTGCCTCTCTGCCCTGACAGGGGTACATCTATCTGGTTAAGTCCTGAATTGGGTGTTTGAATAAAGAGATTACTGCCTGTCCTGAGAAGTCCTTCTGGATTACTGAACGTAGCAAGGGATACCTGGCCTATTTCTCTGAACTGTCCGTTTGTAGCAGAAGCAATAATAACACCGTCGTTGCCTATGGTAAAGCCATTTACCGTTCCCAGGGAATATCCGTCCTGATCGCTTGCAGCAAGAGTATTTTCACCTCTTAACTGGGTTGTATCTTCAAAAGTGGGATTAATGGAAAGAGCGTCTGCACCGTTGGGAGGAGCAATCGTATAGGTAATGGGATTTATAGTACTGTTTGCCACGTCGAACTGCCCGTTTACGTCATAGGCAAGTGTTCCTGTTCCTGTTGCAGCATTACCGTCTATCTGGGCAGTATAATCCCATGTAGAGGGAGGCCCCATGTTCATTTTGGTAAAGGTCATAGTTAACGTATGGGGATTACCGAGTGAATCGTAGATCTGACTGGTAGTATTGTACGTAGTTGTTACAGCGCTGTTACCGTCAAGGTTTCCGTTATAGAGTATATTCCTTGTAGGGCCTGCAAAACTGTCAACGCCTATAGGTATGTTTATCGGTACAAGCTGTGTCGTATCTATAACCAGTTCACCTGTAACAGGGTCTGGTATGACACCATATCCCATTACTTTGTGACCGAATGCATCTACCAGATTATTCTGTGAATCGAGAGTGAAGGAACCGTCTCTTGTATAAAGATAGTCCGTGCTTCCAGTTTCCAGACTCTGAAGAACAAAAAAACCGTTTCCTTCAATGGCCATATCGGTAGACCTTCCTGTAGAAGTGAGATTACCCTGTTTGAAATTTTGATCTACAGAACCCAGTCTTGTGCCGAGTCCCACCTGAAGGGGGTTGGAACTCCTTGTGGCACTTCTCAGGGTTGTGGCAAATACCTCTTTATAGGTTATTCTTGAACCTTTATATCCCGTAGTTCCTACATTCGCAATATTATTACCTATAACATCAAGGCCGTTACTGAAATTCCTGAGACCTGTAACACCTGTCATAAGAGCTCTTAAACTCATAATTTATTCCTCCTTTTTCAAAATTTCCTGAATCTGGTCAGGATCATATTCATTTCCATTTACTACGATTTTAGGAGAACCGTCCTGCATGACTACTTTTTCTACTGTTCCTGTAATTTCCTTGCCTGAATCGTCTTTTATTACTACGGATTTATCTATAAAACTGGCGGCCTGATTGACCATCTGAAAGCTCATAAGTTTTTCAAAGGATGAATTCAGATTATTCATCTGTTCAAGTGAACTGAACTGTGCAAGCTGGGCGATGAATTCCGTATTATCTGTAGGGCTGAGAGGATCCTGATTCTGTAACTGTTTTATCAGAAGTTCCAGAAATTGATCTTTCCCGAGTTCATTTTTTGTGCTGCTCTTTTTAGTGGCTTCTGTCCCGGATGTAGTCCCTGTGCCTGTAACACCGGTTACTGCATTTACCTGTGACATATTCATTCCTCCTTTCAAACGAAATAATCCATCTGGCTTGTAGTGATTTTATTATTTAACTGAAGAGAATAATCTTCCTTATCGTTTTTTATAGGATCTCCATATCTTTTCCCATTGAAATCAGGCATATATTGCTGAAATCCTGATGAAGATCTGTCTTCTGTAGCAACAGAAAAATTTCCCAGTTTCAGTCCCTGTTCTGAAAGTGATTGTTTCAATTGATTTAATTGTTCTGATAAAAGGTCTCCTGCCTGTTTGTTCTGCGTGATAAATCTGGCAGATACCTCTCCCGTGGCAGCCAGGTTGACTTCTACCCGCATTTTTCCGAGACTTTCAGGCTCAAGTGTAATAGTTGCCATAGAATTTTTATCTTTACTGTGCCAGTCAATTCTCTTTACTATCTGTGATGTCAGATCAACAGACGTAATATCAGTTTTCATTTCACTGTTCTTTGTAAGTTCAGGATGGAGTCTGTTATAAGTTATATTTTCAAGAGTCTTTTGTTGAATGAGGAAAAGATCCTTTTCTTCTTTCCCTGACGTATCGGTATGAGTATGTTCTGTTTCTTTCCCTGAATTTTTATGAACTTTTACCGCCTGCTCAAGAGAAGATACGATAGAATTTGCTTCTGATATAATATCTGATACATTCTTTTTTTTGTCAGAAGAAGAATCTGTTTTTCTGTCAAACAAATTCAATAGATCCTGTACTTTTGCCAGAAAGGGCGATTTTTCTATAATACCCTGGAGATCTTTATAGTCTGATTTCTTTATAATATCTTTCAGAGTATCACCGGCTTCTAAAAGCTGTGAAAGCAATTCTTTGATAGATGAAACTGTGTCAGGTAATTCTTCTGATGTACCTGCTGAATTTATTAAATCTTTAAGGGATTGAGAGATTTTTTCCAGAAGTTCTTTAAAACCTCTATCTGTAATAATATTATCTTTAAGAACAGTTTCCGAAATGATATGTGTCTCATCAGAAGATTCCTGTATGGCTGCTACAGGCATTTCCCCTTCGAGTAAAGATATAGAATCATCTTTACTGAATTTTGATATGATACCGGCCAGTTCTTGACCGATAGAACTTTCCGGCTGAAGTCCTGTCAGCATATGAGCCAGTTCTTTATTTTCAGAACCTTTATTCTGAAGTTCCGACAGAATATGAGCCAGTTCTTTATTTTCAGAACCTTTATTCTGAAGTTCCGACAGAATATGAGCCAGTTCTTTATTTTCAGAACCTTTATTCTGAAACTCTGCTACAATACCGGTCAGTTCTTTATCTGTAGAACTTTGAAGCTGTGGCAGCATATCAGCCAACTCCTTATTTGTATTCGTCGAAAGTTCTGCCAGAATATCAGTCAGTTCTTTATTAAATGATATGGAAGGAACTGAAATTTCATCTACTGCCATTTCACCTGATGTTGCTTCTCCCGTATTGCAGTCATTCTTAATATAATTCTTCAGATTATCAAGAAATCCTAACTGTGCGGCAAAGTAGAAAAATGGATCTGACAGAAGATCTTTCATATCTTTTTCATCATCTGTAAGAGTATTTTCGAAAATTTCTCCCTTTAAAGACATACTTCCTTTCTCATTTAGTTTTTCTGCAAGGATATTACGAAAAGATATGTTTCCATCACTCTGGACGGTTTTTTCAGTAAATGTATTTCCTTTCCCTGTACCATTTAGCATCTGTACCAGACAGGTATTTATATTCATATAGCACCTCCTGTTTATTCCTGATGTTTAACTGGTGTGGTTTCAGTGATCATTACTCACAGTGTCTTCTGTCTTTTTTTTCTCCAGTATTTTAATACTTATTACTCCTGCTCTTTCAGGCTCGAAAGCTGTAAGGATTTCAGCTACTACTTTAGGTTTCATGGCAGAAAAGATATTTATTATTATATCGTCGTCAAATTTCGCCAGTATAAGAGCAGCCTGTTTTGGTTCCATAGACGTATATATCTGTGCCAGTTCTTCATACCCTTCGGGAGAATATTCTTTTTTCCCTGTTGCAGGATAAGATATCTTATTTTTATCCTGTGTATTTCCTGGGAAAACATCAAGATATCTGTCATCATGGGGTTTAATTTTATCTTTTATTTCGTAGTTACTGTCTTCCAGTTTATATTTTTGAAGGTCTCCTTTTTCTTCATTTATGAGAGTGTTTACCATATATTGCCTGTCCAGTCCCAGTGTGGTTGAAACATAGGGTATATCCGATATATAATAAGATACCTTTGAACCTATCTGAAAGGTATTTGTTTTATACAGCCAGATAAAAGCTCCCGTTATACCCAGTAATATGATGATTAATACAGGTATTAATTTCAAATCAGTTTCCTCCCATACTGCCAAACATGCCGATAAGGGAAGATATTGTATCGGAATATCTGGGTTTTTCTTCAACCTTCTGTTTCAAAAAATTCATTATAGGGTCATTCATTTTAATGGCATAATCAATTTTAGGATTTGAACCGGCTTTATATGCCCCTATTTCAATGAGATCCTTTGCTTCATTATAGGTAGAAATAGTATTCCTGAGTTTTCCCGCACAGGTAAGATGTTTTTCAGACACTACTGCCGGCATGACACGGCTTACACTCTGAAGAACATCTATGGCAGGATAGTGATTTTGATGGGCCATTTTACGGGATAATACTATATGGCCGTCCAGTATTGATCTTACAGCATCTGCTATAGGTTCATTCATGTCGTCTCCATCTACGAGAACCGTATATATGGCAGTTATTGTACCTGTAGAAGATGTTCCTGCTCTTTCGAGCAGTTTCGGAAGAAGAGCAAAGACAGAAGGTGTATAACCTCTTGTTGTCGGAGGTTCTCCTGCTGCAAGTCCGACCTCTCTCTGTGACATGGCAAATCTTGTAACAGAGTCCATGAGTAACATGACATTTAATCCCTGATCCCTGAAATATTCCGCAATGGTTGTGCCTACAAGTGCCCCTTTCATTCTGACGAGAGGTGATTGATCAGATGTTGCAACTACTACGACAGAACGTTTTATACCTTCTTCTCCGAGATCTTTTTCAATGAATTCTTTAAGTTCTCTCCCTCTTTCTCCTATAAGAGCAATAACGTTAACATCTGCTTCACTGTTACGGGCTATCATACCGAGAAGTGTACTTTTTCCGACGCCGCTCCCTGCGAAAAGGCCTATTCTCTGTCCTTTACCACAGGTTATTTCACTGTCTATGGCTTTAATTCCGAGAGCTATAGGATGGACGATTCTATCCCTTTCCATAGGATTTGGCGGTGAATTGTATATGGGAACTTCTCTGTGATATTTTTTTATTTCTCCTTTACCATCTATAGGGTTCCCCAGACCATCCAGGACTCTTCCCAGTAATTCGTTTCCCACACGGATTTTAAGAGGGCCGCTGCTGGTCTGGACAAAAGCACTGGAAGCTATACCGTCCATGTTTCCAAGGGGCATCAGTATGACAAACCCTTCTTTGAAGCCCACTATTTCGGTAGGTATAAATTCCCCTGATTTTTTACGGATATAACAGAGATCTCCTACTGAACCGGCAGGCCCTTCCGATTCTATTGTAACACCTATAAGGCGTTTCACCCTTCCGTATACCTTCAGGGTATCCAGGTCTTTCAGCATTGATTTGTATTTATCCAGACTGATTGTTTCCATTGTTAATTCTCCGTTTTTTCAGGTATTGTAACAACTTATGGTTATTTTCCTGGCATTACAGGTCACGATCTTTTAATTGTCCATGATATTGGAGAAACTTCTTCCTATCTCAGAGAGCTGGGTGTTAATACGGCCGTCTACCGTGCCGGAGGCACTTTCAATAATACAGCCTCCTTCTTCAACTCTCAAATCTTCCACTATCTCCAGTTCTTTAATGTCATCCTGGAGAGCCATTATACGATCTCTGTAGCTGTTCAGTCTGCCTACATCCATTCTGTTGGCTCTCAGTGTGATTTTTGTCCTGTCATTTAATTTATTGAGAGCCATTTCAACCTGTTCAAAAATCATATCTTCATAAGAAGACGCTTCTCTGCGAAGTATTTTTTCTGCAATTTTCAGAGAAAGATCTACTACCTGAGGTTCCAGTTCCTTTATTATTCTTTTACGTTCTGTCAGAGTCTGTTCTATAAGACCTTTTAATTCCTCCAGAAAAGATGCAAACTGTTTTTCAATCTCTGAAAGGCCCTCTTTTTTACCATTTTGCAATCCTTCTTTGTATCCGTCCTGAAAGGCCTGTTCTTTTATTGCCTGCCCTTCTCTGTGTGCTTCCTGCAGGATTGATTTTGCTTTTTCCTGTGCTTCCTGAACTTTTGCCATGGCATTTTTTGTAGCATTCTGGAGTATAGCATCTGCTTTTTTAGCTGTATTATCTTCTTCTGCTTTATGAATATCGCCTGGATTAATGATTATTTCAGTGGTTTCATAGGATTTTTCATCATGCCTGTTTACAATAAAATATTCAGATGAAATCTTTGCAGAATGAAAAAGCTTAGCCAACTGTTGCTTCTCCTCCTCTGCTTAAATCAACAAGCCCCTGTTCTTCCAGTTTTTTGATTGTTCTTACTATCTTCTTCTGTGCTTCTTCCACTACCGTTACTTTTACTCTTCCGACAGCAGACATTTCTTCTTCCAGTACAGACCTTGCACGTTCACTTATATTTTTGGCAAAGGCAGTGTATATGGCTTTGTCTGTTCCCTTCAGAGCAAGAGCAAGTTCTTTCATCTCTATTTCTCTTATTATTAACTGAATATGCTGATCCGATAGTTTGGCTATATCTTCAAAGACAAATAGTTTTGCACTTATTTCTTCTGCCAGGTCAGGATCTCTTACACTCAGTTCCCTGAGTATCGATTTTTCAGTTCCTCTGTCTAACTGGTTAACAAGTTTAACAAGTGAGTCGAGACCTCCGACTTTTTCCTGTTTCTGAGCCGTTACAATATTTCTTCCCAGTACCTTCTGAAGCTGTGTAATGATATCAGGGGAAGGACTTGTGAGGAGCGCTACTCTCTGAGCCACTTCGGCCTGAAGTTCGGGAGGCAGGGCAGATATAAAAGCAGCGGCCTGTTTGGGATGCATATAAGCTACAAGCAGTGCTATTACCTGGGGATGTTCATTCTGCACCAGATAAAGTATCTGGCTAACATCTGTTTCCTTCATAAAACTGAAGGAACTGGGAGACCTTGCACAGCTCAGTATACGGTTTATTATTTCATTGGCTTTCTGTTCGCCGAAGGCTTTTTCTAAAATACTTTTTGCATACTCAACGCCTCCGACTCCTATATATTCCTGTGCTATTGCTCTGTTATAAAATTCTTCCATAAGGGCAAGAGTTACATTTCTGGGAACCTGTTTTAAAGAGGTAAGGCCCAGGGTTATTTCTTCTATTTCCAGTTCGTCGAGATTGGAGAAAACATTGGATGCCACCTCTTCTCCGAGTATTGTAAGGATAATTGCACATTTCTGTCTCCCCGAAAGGGCATTGTATGTTTCTTCTTCTTCTTTGGATAGAACGGTAACCCTTCCTGCATGCTTTGTATCAGCCTTTTCCAGGGCGTTCATCGCATCTTTTATAATATCGCTTTTATCCATAGCTTCTGTCTGTGCCATTAAGATATCCGCCTTTCTAAGACAAATTATTCATCTTCTGCAAGCCATACTCTGAAGAGAACAGCTATGTTTTCAGGACTTTCTTTAGCAACTCCCTGTATTCGTTCCATAAGGTTATCAACCTGGGCTTTCTTTCTCTTGTCTTCCAGCGAGAGTACCGGTTCTGTAAGACCGAGATCTATTTCGCCCGGTTTTAATTTATCTTCCAGTGCCAGCGGTACTTCCTCTGTCAGAAGTTCAAGAGGTTTCTCCGGCTTTTCCTCTACTTTGATAAGGACTTTTCTTTTTGATAACAGGAGTGTTATGGCCATGAGTATGACTATAAGAGCTACCATAATATATACATATTTAAAAGGTATCATACCTGCTAACTTTTCTCCTGCCCCTGCGGCAGGTAATTGCTGTGCAATACCGTTAAATGCAATAGATGCAACTTTTATCTGATCCCTCTGACTGTTTAAACCTATAGAACTGGATACAAGATCTTTAATATTGGAAAGATCCTCTGCTGTAAGAGCGAGATTTTTATCTATGCCTACACCTATTGATATATATTTTATTTCTCCCGGCATATTTATATGTTTCATCTTTTCTGTGCTTATCTCATAATTAGATATGGTTTCTCCTCTTTTATAATTGTTTTTATTATCTCCTCCCTTTGCAGCAGGATAGGAAGGAACTTTTTGATCCGTATTTGCCCCTCCTCCCGGCGGAGAACCTCCTCCTTCATATTTTTCATCCAGTACCTGTTCACTTCTGAGCACTCCTGAAGTACCCTTGACAGGTATATAGGTTTCCTTATCAATTTCTCTTTTATCCATATTTATTTCAACACTTATCTGAACTACTGCTTTTTTAGAGCCTACTACCGAGTCCATAAGTGTTTCAACCTTTGTCTGCAGATCTGTTTCTATTTTTTTCTTCAGTTTGTAATATTTGGCGAGTACATCATCAGGATCAGGTATATCTTCATCTTTTTTCCGAAGATTATTTGATATCAGATTTCCGTAATTATCAAGGACCGATACATTATCAGGTTTTAGACCTTCTACACTGCTGCATATAAGATGAACTATACCCTGAACCTGTTCCGAATTTATATCAGCACCGGGTTTTAAATATAACACTATAGAAGCAGTGGGAGATTTTTCCATATCTGTAAGAAGTCTTGTTTTTGGTATGGTAATATGAATTCTGCTGTCAGATACACCTTCTAGCTGGTTTATGGTCTGGGATAATTCTCCCTGAAGGGCTCTCTGGTAATTCATCTCTTTTTCAAATTCAGTTCCTACAAGATTGGTCTTATCAAATATTTCAAATCCTATTTTACCTTTCTTGGGAAGTCCCTGACCTGCCAGAGATAGACGCTGTTCATAAAGACTTTCTGCCGGTATAAGTATAGTAGAACCTCCGTCGGCAATTTTATAGTTTATTTTACTGTCTTTTAATTTCTGTATGATTGCATTTGCATCTTCGGCGTTCAACTCGGAAAACAAAACCTTATATTCAGTTTTTGTAACCCAGTTTATAAATATAACGATTCCTGCAATAGCCAGAACAGCTATAGAGAAAAAAAATATTTTTTGTTTTCTTGTAAGACCCAGAACCAGTGCTGTTATTTGCTCTCTATATTTCTGTAATTCTGCCATTTTTTTTCCCTTTCTTTAAAAAACAGTAAAGTTTTTTTTCATATGTCGATAATAGATATGGAAAGGAGTATAATTTTTATTTGAAAAAATTATACATTCATCCTCATTACTTCATTATAAGCTTCTACAACCTTGTTTCTTGTTCTCAGCGCAAATTGAAAGGCCATGCTTGCTTCCTGCATGGCAATAATGACGTCATGGGCATTCTGTCCGTCACCTGAAGCAACCTGTTCTATAGATTTTGTAGCCTTCTGCTGTAAATCATTGACACTCTTTATGCCTTTTGACATTAAATCTATAATTCCGGTAAAACCTGAGCCGGTTTTTTCTTTTGAAATATCTTTCTGATCACCATGTCTGTTACCGGTTACTTCCATCAGTTTCAGCGGTTCAAGACCACCTGCAGGAAAAGATGTCATGACATATAACCTCCTTTATTTACCGAGTTCAAGGGATTTCAGTATCATCTGTTTCCCTTCATTAAAGGCAGTAACATTGGCCTGATAGTTCCGGGAAGCTATTGTAAGATCGACCATTTCTCTGACTATTTCTATATCAGGCATGGCTACATAACCATCCTGGTTTGCATCAGGATGACCGGGAAGATAAACCATTCTTGGCGGTGCTATATCCTGGACTATATCTACTACCTTCGAGCCGTTTCCGGCAGAGTTTCCTCTTTCAGGAGAACGTTCCATCAGTATAGCCATCTGTCTTTTGAAAGGCCCTCCTTCAGGTGTTCTGGTAGTTGTTGCATTTGCTATGTTATTTGATATGACATCCATGACAAGTCTCTGAGAAGTCAGGGCAGACGCACTTGTTTCAAGACCGTAAAAAATACCCATTTCCTCTTAACCTCCTACTCTCCTCTTATGGCAGACGTAATCCCCGTAAAAACGTCTCCAAGTATTCTTGTATAGGTACGAAAAGAAAGGGAGTTCTCTGCAAGAGTGGACATTTCCCTGTCTATATCGACATTATTTCCGTTAATCTGCCTGTACGTATCAGATGCAATAACTCTCGGCATAAGTTCTGACAGATCCGGCGGCGATGGTGAGATATGATTTTTATCTGTTACAGATAGATTTAGTTTTTCATTCTCTCCGTTTTTTTCCTGGAGCAGTTTTTTTACCTCTCCCTGAAAACTTATATCAGAGGCTTTAAATCCGGGAGTTGTAGCATTGGCAATATTGTTTGATATTACCTTATATCTCAAAGCCGAAGCATCAAGACATTTCTGTAACAGTAATATTTTGGAGTCATTTGCAATTCTTTCTATCATCTCACAACAGTCCTTTGAGAAAATTTTCTTCTATCCACTACTATAGTAGTTTTTGAGGGATTTTTTTTCAATTCTTCTATGGAACTATTTGGAAGCCATAGGGGAACTATTTTATTGATTTTCTCGAAGATTGGCGTGATATAAGGAAATTTCAGGGGTTATATTCTAAAGGGCTGAAATGGATTTTTTTACTCATCTTAATCTTTATCTGAAGAAATACTATATATTACAGTGAAAATAAAAATTTAAATTTTATAAGACAGTGAGCATTTTAAACCCATCCATATCTATTATCGGCACGTTTTTGAAAAACTTTAGGGGTTTTAAAAAAATATTTTTTAAATTTTTACTAGTTCTTTAGAACTAGTTATTTTGTAAAATTTCTATATACAGGATTAAGCCTTTTTCTGTGACCAGTGAGCAGTGATCAGTGACCAGTGAGTCAGCGAACCCTGTGGTCGCCCGGTACCGGTAAAAACACGCATCACGCATCACGCATTACGCATTACGCATCACGCATTACGAGCCACCTGTCACGCGTCACGCGTTACGCGTCACGATTATCACGCATCACGATTATCACTCACCAGTGATACCGAATCTCTCATACTGCCTTTTTATCTCATATTCCCATGAAGATATGTCATAATCTTTTTCGAGTCCTCTCAGAATAAATTTATAATTCTGTTTTTGTATCTCTTCTGAATCTTTATCCGAAATGTTCCAGGTCATGCCATAAGGTGTTTCTCTGAATTGTTCTTTATTTCCCTGTGGTTCTGTTACAAATATGTTGAATTTTTTTATATTCAGAGATATTAAATTTATATCTACAGAAGACGTATCTTCATATTTATCCTGTAAAATTACCATATCGGGATATCGCTTTTTTATCTCCTCTGTATACCAGTCATATCTGAGTTTTACATAATCTATTACCTTTACGTCTCTTCTGAACCCTTCTGCCATCTGTAAATAATCGACTGTCATTGACGGAAGATCACCTTTTACGAATAATATTGAATCCTGTGGCAGGGGAGAAAGAATATTTTTTCCGTAATCAAAGGCCAGATAATTATTCCGAAAATCTGCTTCATCCATATTGGATATAAAAGGTACGGAAAAGCATATGAAAACTATAAAAACTGCAATAATTACATTCCATGTGGCAGAAAATGTACTGGATCTATAATCCAGTAAATATTTTACTCCGAAACCTGTATAAAAGGAAAAAAATACGGCAGACATAATGTAAAAACGCTGTAATACTCCCACTAAAAGCGGTATTTCAAAAGGCATATTGGCAATGGATACAAAGAAAAATCCTGTGAAGAATATGCCTGTAATAAGAAATATATTGAAAGGAAGATCTGTGACGAAAAGATAAATAAATCCTGTAATGGCCAGTAAAATCCCGGTTATTCTGAACTGGTGGTAAAAAGAGGACATATAAACAGAGAGCTTTTTATATAAAGGGGGAGCTTTCAGATTATGTTCTTTTAAAAACTTTTCCGGTATAAGAGACATACTTCCGTAATTTTCCCTGAAGACCAGACCTTTAAAATTTTTAATGTTTACAGGGTTGTTCCAGTTAAGAGGAGGTTCTTTCAGTGCTGCAACAGGCAGATATATATAAGGAGTAAGTCCTGCCATAAATGCAAGGACAGAGAATAAGAGAATTTTTTTTTTGAATATATTTTTATTATATATTAGAAAAAATATCATAGCCGGTATAAGCAGAATTGCAGTATGATGGTTTGTCATAGACAGTCCGAAGAGAAAACCTGCAAGATAGATATATCTGTTGTTATGTAAATTTTCTCTCCAGACGATTAATATATAAATCAGGAGAGAAACAAACATATTATTCAGAGGAAAAACCTCTGATACTTCGGAATAATGCCAGAAATATCTTGAAAAAGCCAGACATAAAGAACCGCACAGAGAAGATACGGGATTTTTCGTAAGAATTTCCAGTGAAAGGTAGATAAACATACAGCACAGGGAACTCAAAAAAGCAGAAAGTAAATTTACCCTCCAGGCGATAGAATAAAAAGGAATAAATGTAAAAAATTTTCCGACCATTGTATAAAGAGGATAGCCGGGAGGATGGGGGATGCCTGTAACAGCACAGGCAGTAACAAGTTCAGTAGAATCTCCTCCTGCAATAACAGGACAGAGAAAGATTATATAGAAAGCAAAAGGTATGAAAAAAGAGGAGATAATAAAGAAAAGCCTTCCCCTGTAAACTCTTTTATCAGAAAAATTCATAGAGAATTTCTTTTTATTCCAGCCCCATAATACCGAAGAGCTTACTCAGACTCTGAGGGGTAAGTAAGAATAATAAACCCCCTTCTACTCTTATAGAGGATTCTGTAAATTCCGTTGCTACGAATATCGTTCTGTCAACATCGATTCCCATATTATTTAATATATTATTTATCATAGCACCGACTGTTTCCGTAGTGTAATTGGGAGGAGACGGCAACAGATAGGTGCCTGTAAGTCCGGAGAGGGCATTGAGATAAGAGCTTGCCAGAATATTTCCCAGTTCCATCAGTGCAGACTGTCCCATCTCATCTATTTCTTTACTTGTGCCATGTTCCATAAACATCATAATATCTATCATTTTAAGGGCCCCTTCAACAGGCAAAAATAATATTATATTGCCGTTCAGATCACCTTCTATACCAAAATATATACCGACAGAAACAGTTTCACTTCCTCCCAGTTTCAATGGTATGTCTTCTATTTCCTCGACAAGTACTTTAGGTACAGTAATATCTATTTTCATTGAGGTCATCTCAGCAAGAGCAGTAGCTGCATTGCCGGCTCCAATATTTCCTACTTCTTTAATAGCATCAAGCTGCATATCATTTAGCATAACAAACCTCCTAAAAACCTGATTTATACCCGGAAGAATACTGCATTCAAGTAATCAATTTCTAAGCACTCAGTGCTTTTTCTATTGCTGCAAGTACTTTCGGGGGTTGAAAGGGTTTTACAATAAAATCTTTAGCGCCGGCTTGAATGGCTTCTATTACCATAGACTGCTGTCCCATGGCACTGCACATAATAATTTTTGCATTCGGATCAAAGGCTATAATCTCTTTAACTGCTTCAATCCCTGTTTTTTCAGGCATAACTATATCCATAGTAACTATATCCGGTTTCAGAGCTTTGTATTTATCTATAGCCTGAGCACCATTGGCAGCTTCTCCTGCCAGTTCATAACCATTCTGTGTAACAATATTCTTGATCATCATTCTCATAAAAGCAGCGTCGTCAGCTATTAAAACTTTGTAAGCCAAGTTGTTACCTCCTTTATAGTAAGTGATACGTGATGTGTGATGCGTGATTGCACCTGCTGTTCACCATTCACTACTCATATACTCTTTAATTACAAAAGATCAGAGATATCTTTCTTTTATTGTGAAAAGTTGCATTATTATTCCAATCACTTTACCGTCTTCTCTTACGGGAGTAAAGCGGATATTATACCAGTCACCATTGTTTAATTTGAAATTATTTTCCAGATCCTTCTGTCCTTCCTGTTCTTTAAATCTTACAAGATATTTTTCCAGACTTTCTCTGACAGGATCGAACGTAGTACCTGAAAGTTTCTTACCTATAATATCTTGAAGTTTGACATTAAAACATCTCTCTGCTGCATGATTTATATGGACTACTACACCATCACCGTCACAGAAGACAAAACCTTCTCTCAGGGTGTTAATAAAGGCAAGCAGTTTATTCTTTTCTTCCTGCAGTTCCTCTGTTCTTTCTATTACTTTTTGTTCCAGAGTTTTATTCCAGATTTTTAATTCTTCATTAAGTCTTTTGTTTTCTTTTATGAGATCATAATGTTCCAGAGCTTTTTCTACTGATAATTTAAGGTCGTCATTTTCCCATGGTTTCATTATAAATTTGTATACATTGCCTTTATTTATTGCCCCGATAGCTGCGTCCATATCTGCATAACCTGTAAGTATAATCCTGATTGCGTCGGGAATAATATTGATTGATTCTATAAAGAAATCCACTCCGGTCATTTCAGGCATTCTCTGATCGGAAATTATTAAGTCTACAGGAACCTCTTTGATTATTTTCAAAGCTTCCTGACTGCTGGAGGCTGTATATATCTCGTATCTATCACTGAAAAAGAGACGTTTCAGTGCAAGTTGAACCTTTTCTTCGTCATCAACAAACAGTAATTTATGGCTCATAATAATTTATCCTCCTCAGGAATTTTTCTCAAAAAAAATAACTGTTCTGCAATTCGCTCTTTAAATATGATTCTCCTTCATTTATAACTTAATATATTTTATATCGGCTTTTTGTTATATAATATTAGAGAGAAATTTAATTTAATTTATTTTTTTGCCGATAATAAAAGTGAAGAGTGAAGGGTGAAAAGAATAAGACTTTCCTCACTATTCACTATTCACTACTCATTTTTACGCAGGTGAACATTATGGATATGCTATTAAACTTTATATATGCCATAAATCAAAAAGATAAACAATATGTACCTGTAAAAGAAACCAATCAGAGTCTTTCCGAGTATTTTGGAGACAGAACTTTAAGGGGAAGGGTTACAGATATATCAGGTGAGAATGCTGTTATAAGTTTTCCCGGAAAAAATCTGGCAGTAAGAATGCTTACTCCCCTGGACCTCGGACAAATGGTAACAGTCAGATTGAAAGGAAATACTCCCGATCAGTTAACACTTCAAATTCTTTCAGACAGAGGGGAGAGCAGTTTTGTCCAGTTACTTGATAGAAATCCAGAGAGTGTGGTAAAAGATCTCAACATGAAACAAAATCTTCAGACTATGTCTCTCGTGAAAAATGCTATGAACTACGGACTCCCACTGGAAAAAAATTTTCTGGAGAAAGCTTTAAATATCTTTCAGAATACACATGGAGATATGTCTCACGATATGGATATTATAGCTTTTATGAAAATGAATAACCTTCCTATGTCAAAAGAAATATTTTCATTACTCAAAAATTTCAAAGAAAATCCTCTTCCTTTAAGTGAAAGGCTAAATACACTCGGCAATAATCTGAAACAGTTAACAGAGAAAGATGGTGCAAATCCTGAACTGAAAAAAAACGCCGAAAATCTTATAAAACTTCTGGATACTATACCTCTGAAAACAGATACAGGGAAAGATGAAATAGCATCTTCTTTGAAAAATATAATAAAAAATGTTTATACACCGCCGGAAAAACATCTTTCTTCTTTAATCAAACATACAGAAGAAACTCCGGGAGGAAAAGAATTTATCATGAAACATCTTTCATCTGAAACCAGCGGAGAAAGTCAGTCCGTAAAAGGTTTTGCCGGGAATTCCCTTACACCTCTGACAGGTAATATGCATGGAACTCAGACGGGACAGGAGTTTAAACTTAATAATTTGAAAGCCAATCTTCAGGAAATAGTACTTTCTAAAAATTTTCAGTTAAATATTGAAGAATTAAATAAAAATCTTATTCTGGAATTGAAAGAGTTACTCAATGATCTTGAAATGGAGGATATAAAGGTTTTACTTAAAGAGAAATCTGGCAATAACCCCGGAGTGGATGAAATTATTAACTATATCAAAGGAGAGAAACATATTGATTTAAAAACTCTGTTGAAAAATAATAATTTATTCGATTTAAACGATATGGACGAAGAAATTGTGGAAAAGCTTCTGTCTAAAAAGTTAGATCTGAAAGATTACATAAGAAATATGATTTATGAAGATAGAGAAACTGAAAGTCTTCTTTATGATACAAAATCTGCTCTCGTAAAATCAGGTGATGATAAGCTTTCCAGAGCTATAACAGCCGCTCTTGATAATATAGATAATCTTTACATGACAATGAAGAATAAATCTGCATCTTTCGGAGAACTTCCCTATATATCATTACCATTACCTCTCGTCATACACGATCAACTCAAAGGGGGAGAATTAAGAATATACAAAAGAAATCCTGAAGGTAAAAAAACTCTGGCACTTAAAGAAATCAAAATAGATCTTCTCCTTGAAACCATTACTATGGGGCCTGTGGAAATAACTGTTCAAAGCAGGGGGAACATGAGTGATTGTAAAATAACTGTTAGAGAAGATGAAATAAAAGAGATTTTTGAAAAAAATCTGGATGAGTTGAAAGAATCCCTTAAAAAATTTAATGTAACTTCTTTAACCTGTACAACGGGAGA
The DNA here is from genome assembly GCA_964431735.1 of uncultured Synergistia bacterium. Taxonomy (GTDB): domain Bacteria; phylum Vulcanimicrobiota; class SpSt-956; order SpSt-956; family JAKJGF01; genus CALARM01. The sequence goes on from CAYSLJ010000001.1 coordinate 71,149, forward strand.
AGTGGATTTATCCCCCTCTCCTCTTGTACCTGCCGTACCGAAAGAAAAGGTAATTAGAACGATAGATGCGAAAATTTAAGGGGTGTGAGTGGTGAAGAGTGAGTAGTGAAGGGATAACTTACCCGTCACGCGTCACGCGTTACCCGTCACGATCTCAAATAACTCGATGAAAGCCATTAAGTGAAATACTATGGAACAGAATAAGAAAAGATTGAAAGCCGTTGCAGTTAAATATGACCCTGACTCGGAAGGTGCCCCCAGAGTAATATCGAAAGGGGAAGGGTCCTTTGCGGAAAAAATAATAAATATTGCAAAAAAAGAAGGTATTAGAATACACCAGGATAAGGAAATGGTGGATTTTCTCTCGAAAGTAGACATAAATGAAGAGATACCACCTGAATTATACGAAATGGTATCTAATTTGCTTGCTTTTGTATATAAACTTGACGGAGATAGAATTGTTTCAAAGAAAATCGATAAGTAATTATCAGCGACTGGTAAGAAATTTTAAAATCATAACCCGTAGTTTCACACCTCACCATTCACTTTTCACTAACTCAAAAAATCCATAAGTTTCAAATTATAAATCCTTGCAGTTACATTCAATGCTCCCTCAAGGGTTTTTTCATAGGCAAGCATATCTATTATGGCACTGGCAGTATCAGTTCCTGCTTCTTCCTTTATGACACTCTTGAGATCATTCTGTGTATTCTGGAGACCAGTTTTGGCATCGTTGGCTCTCTGGACAGCTATACCTGTCTGTGTTCTCAGAGAAACAATATTATTAAAGGATTTATCTATTAAATCCAGGAACTGGGGAGTTCTTGCAGGGGCATTGCCGGTACAGGTAAAAGCAGTAAAATTTCCGCTCACATCTTCTATTTTTACCGGTTGTGTTACATCATCAGGCGTTATTAACAGTTTTTGCCTTACTTCATCGAACTTTGCCGTAACTCCCGCTCCTCCTGCATTGATGGTGTCAAGCAGATCCTGCATGTCAGTGGCACCGGTCCAGTCTATGTCTACATTGTTTATTCTTACCACTCCTGCCGAAGGGGCCTGAATAAATGGCGGAGAACCTGCTCCGAGAAGAGTGGCTGACGTTACTGTTGCCCCGGGCATATTGATTGACTCTGTACTTGTAAGAGTTCCTGATAAAATGTTATCTCTTAAACTTATCATAATTTCAAAGGGATTGGCATCGTTCTGTACCCCTCCCAGTATTTTACTGCCTGGAACATTGGCCTGTATGGACAGATCTTCTCCTATTTCTCTGTTTAAAAGCTGTGAATTACCGTTATAGTTTACAGAAGTAATATGTGTACCTGTATAGGTGGCAGTAAAAGATTTTGTATCTACTGCAGTGCCGGAAAATATAAATTTCCCTTCATGTTTTTGATTTGCTGTGCTCAGAAAAAGTTCTATTTCTTTATCCAGTTGTGCCGCAAGGTCAGGTCTGAGTTTCGTATCGGTTTCTATACCGTTTGAAGCAGCCATACTTCTTATTCTTATAAAGGTTTCATCCATAACACCGAGTGAACGCTCAACAGTTGCAGAATAGGCTTCCAGACTGTTTATGTTTTTAACGTATTGGTCGGTCTTCTCCAGATTTGAAGATGCATCGAGGGCTCTGAACATTGCCCGCGGATCATCGGAAAGTTTTCTCAGTCTCTGTCCCGAAGAAATAGAGTTTCTGAGATTGTCCAGTTTTACGTTCAGATTATTTATATTTTTCATGCTCTCTCTTGTAGCAATAGTTTCAGGAATTCTCATAATTTTTCACCCCTTTTAATCGTGACACGTGACGCGTAACGCGTAACGCGTAGTTTCACAACCAGTTATTTACGACTCACGACTCACCACTCACGACTCACAACTTACCACTCACGACTCACTTATCTAAACTCCCAGTTTATTAATTATTGTATCAAGTATTTCTGCCGAAACATTTATAAATCTTGACGATGCTTCAAAGGATTTCTGGAATTTTATCATATTTGCAAATTCTTCATCCAGTGATACTCCTGAAGCTTGTTCTCTCAGAGCAATAGCCTGATCGGTTGTAGAAGTATATACATCCTTTAAATCTGTAGCAGTTTCTTTTTTTGTTCCCATATCGGAAAGGAGACCTGTCATCTGTTCCGTAGATGTCATAGGAGTACTGAGTGACAGTTCAGCCTGAAAGGTATTTTCAAATAAAATACGGTTAAATCTATCCATATTTGTGGGAGACAGTCTGGGATAGTTACTCCTGAGAGTTTCTCCTTCTGCTGGCAGGGTAGATGTAAAAACAGTGCCGTCGTAAAAATCATCACTTTTAATTACATTATTTAAACCGTTCATAAGTATTGTTTTATTCCCGTCACTCATTTGAGTCCCTGGTACCCAGGCAGTTACAATGGCCTGAGATGCACCGTCCAGGAAAGAATATATTCTTCCTTCCGGTGTGGCAGGACTGCCTGAATTGGTCTGAAGTGCTGTAAGGAAACTCTGCCAGTCTTTTATTTCACTTTTATTTAACTGATTGCCCATAATCTTCTCGTTGCCGACAGTCGAAATATTACGTGCATTCTGACTGTCTCCTGTGGAAGGCGTGCTTATACTTCCGGCACCTATAGACGAAAAACCTGTAATAAAGTTACCTGTCAGATCCTGAATATATACGGAACCGGGAGGCGTATAGGGAGCGGGAGCACCTGATGTAATGTTTGTTCCATCTCCTACTGTCGTATCTCTTGTAAGGGTTAATCTCTGATTTGTTATATCGAAAGAAGCTGTAATACCTCCATAGGTGGAATTAATATTATTAATTATTTTGGAAAGACTCTCTCCGTTATTCCAGTTGACTGTTCTGCTGTTAAGAGTACCTGTTTCGTCATAATAGCTTATACCTATAGTACCGTTAGCGGAAGGAGCAGTCATAAATGCCCCTGCCGGATTCTGGTTGAGAGCTATGGCACTGTTTATAGTAGAACCGGGGACGGACATCTGAACGGAACTGGTAAGAGTTCCCACTGCAGCAGCTATTCTGCCGGGAGCATTGAGTATTTCATCTGAAATTTCAATATTTCCTGCATTGTTTGTCTCTGGTGGAACAGCAGTCATATCCAGTTTATCTTTGAAAAATGGTATGCCAGTATTACCTGATGCATCATAGCCGTTTTCATGTATGAGATTTACTTTTTCCATAAAGGTTCTCGCCAGAGAATCCAGTTTATCGGTATATTCCGGAAGTATTTCATCCCTCATCTCAAGTATGGCATCCAGTTTACCGTTATTTATTTTATCAACTTTTCTTCCCGTACTGTCAATTCCGTATAAAAGGTTATTGTCGCCTGTGCCTATACTGTGTCTTATATTCCCGTCACTGTCTGTACTCAGAGGAAAAGAGTGGTTGTCACTTACAATAGGATTTGAGCCGAGATAAACAGTCAGAGATTTTGTCTCGGAATTTTCATAGGCTCTGAAATCCACAATATCTGACAGTTTATCCAGAAGTCTTGCTCTTTCATCCTGAAGATCTGCATAACCTCCTGAGCCTTTTGCACTGAGATTTACTATTTTTACATTCACGTCTGACAGTTTTTCTGTTATTTCATTTATATCTTTGATTGTATTGGTAAGTTCAAGAGATATTCTGTTTGTTACCTCTTTAAGGCCGTTGCTTGCTTCATTGAAAGAATCTGTAATACCCAGTGCATCCTGTATTATTTGCTGCCTCCTTGACGTATCGACGGCATTATTGGTAAGATCCTGAAAACTGTTTAAAAAGCTGGATATTTTTGTACGAATTCCTGATGTTTCTGATGTAAGATCTGTGTTGAAAATAACCTCTACCTGGCTTAAGTAATCTTCTTTTGCCGTCTGTGAACCAAGTTTTGTATTTTCGGAACGATAAAAAAGATCAAGATATTCATCTCTATATCTTATGATCTCATTAATCCTTACTCCTGCGCCGGCAGTATTGAGTTTTGAATCATAATTTGTGACACCTGAAATTATATTTGATGAAACATCAACTGCCTGACGGGAATATCCTTCAGTATTTGCATTGGATATATTATGACCTGTTCTTTCCAGGGCAACTCTGCTGGCTCTTATACCGGAAGAACCTATTTCTATTCCCAAGAAGCTCATATAATCATCCCCTTCCGTCACGCGTCACGAATCTATACTTTTTTCTGAAATAAAATACTTATACCTCCGCCTGCAGCATTTAATTTTCCTGATGATGAGTAGGTAGAAGTATCTTCAGAAAGGGTTCTCATTTTTTTGATATAAAAAGAAGAAAAATCAAGATATTTCTTGATTAATGTAGCATTAATTTTATTTATTCTGACAATTTTACTGCATATAAGCTTTAAATTAAAACGAAGATCTTTAAATTTATCTCTGTAAGGTGATGGAAGAACATTACAAATTTCTCTTAAAGGCAGGATAGAATTATCTTTACAAAGTCCGCAGGATAAATTCTCTTGTAGCCTGTATCCTTCTTTTTCCAGATCTTCTATATGATTTAAAAGCTTATTTTTTTCCTCTGTTATTCCTTCCAGTCTGTTAACTTCTCTTTTTATTAATATTTCTCGTTCTTCTGAAAGAAGATCTCCCAGAGAATTATAAGAAGAGAGTAATTCTGACAGATAGTCATGGAATTCTTTTACCTGTTTTTCCATTGTTCCTTCCCCCTGTTCCTTCAATATAAATCAAAGGAATCTTCACAAGTTTCCCGGATGGAGGAAGGCTATATATTTAAATACCGAAACTCTTCAGCATTTTTTCTGCTACTTTCTCCCCGGGAATATTATAATTATTAGTCTGGATCTGGCTCTGGATCTGGTTTACCCTGTCCTGTCTGATGTCAGGAACTTTATCCAGGGCAGCTCTGGCATTCTTGAACTGCTGTGCCTGATTGGAAATCGTTAAAGCCTGCTTTTCCGACTGGAGTTTTTCTGTTTCCTTTGTTCCCCTGTCTTCAAGCTGCCTTTGCTGGGCAACCCTGTTTACATCGGTCTGTTTGGTTATATCAAATTGATTGCTTCTTATTTTATCCATTGTTCTCCACCTCCCACCGCTTCCCGGATTTATTTCATTCTATATTATATATCGGCAGAAAGGTAATTTTTATTTATACCTGTATAAAAGATATTTTTAATTTTTTTTACCCTGTACCGGTATTCTGTCATATGTTATTCAGGTAATCTTAAATTCTATTATTTCATAATATCATAAATTACTGTAAATTACTATACGTCCTTTCACCCATTACGCATTACCCGTTACGACCCATAATAATCAAACTGATTGAAAGATACTTCTTCTTTTACTTCTTCCACAATAGATGTAATCTGCATACCTATATTATCACCGTTCAGACCTGGCCGTCCCAGGAATTTTGAAACACCCATCAGTTTTATCTCAAGTTCATCGTAAACACCTTTGTTAAGACATATAACATTACCATGTTTGAGGCCGAGCAACTCATTCAGGGATATTTCCGAATTGCCCAGTTCTACTACTGCAGGTATGGGAAGGGTTTCAAGTAATTTTTTTCTATAAGAAAAAGCATTCCCGTCCATAGGCATTTTATCCTTGGAAGCCCATAAATCACTGGAACTGAACCTGGAAAGTATCGGTTCTATGACGCCATAGGGAATACATACACTCATAATGCCGCTGCTTTCCGCTATTCTTATTTCGAAAGTACCCAGAAGAACTGTTTCTTTAGGAGATGCAATCCTGGGCAAAAACATGGGATTACATTCTATAATTTCTATTTCAGGTGTAATTTCAATCACATTGGACCACGATTCTTTAAAAACCGAAAGAACCTTCAGTATTAAACCTTCTATAAGGGATCTTTCCAGATCCGTAAGTTCTCTCTCTTTTGTAAGACTCCATCCCGGCCCTCCAAGAAGTTTATCTATGGCAGTAAATATAACAGACAGATTAAATTGAATAATAGAACTGCCTGTAAGAGGTGCCAGACTGAAAACAGTATTTACTGAACTTACTACAATGGATTTTGAATATTCTTCATATGTCATCTGATCGACTGATGCAACTTCCACATCGACCTTTGCTTTGAGGTAAACGGAAAGAGCTGTACTTGCAAGACGTGCAAATATATCATTTATGGCATGAGCTGCATGTATATGATAACGGGAAAATTTCTCCGGAATCCTGAAATCATAGGTCTTTATCTTATGAGATGAAGATTTTTCTTTTGATTTTTCAATAACTTTATCTTCTGATACCTTCTCAGGTTCTACCTGTCTGGACACACCTGTAGTCTGAGAAAGATCTGATATTAACTGATTGATTTCAGCCTGTGTGAGAACTTCAGCCATAAATTAGCTTTTTAGCTATCAGCTATCAGCTTTTTCACCTCAATTCAGCAATTCAGCAATTCAGCTGACATGCTATATAATTTCTACATTACCCTGGAGAGCTCCTGCTTCTTTCAAAGCCTGAAGTATGGCTATCAAATCCCTGGGCGTAGCACCTATAGCATTTAAAGCATCCACTACCTGCTGTAATGTTGTATTTTCAGATAAATAGAGTAAATTTTTCTTTTCTTCTTTTACCTGTATATTTATATCCTGAACTGTCTCTGTCGTTCCTGAGGATAAAGGAGGAGGCTGGGATACTCCTGGAGTTACTTTGATTGTAACAGTAATATTTCCATGAGATACTGCCACAGGAGAAAGTTTTATGTTTTTATTTATAACAACTGTTCCTGTTCTTTCATTTATTACTACCTTTGCCACTTCATCAGGCACAAGGGTAAGTTCTTCTATACGGGCCATGAATTCTACAGTATGATCCTGATATTCAGGAGGAATATTAATTCTGACAGTACCGGGGTCAAGCGCTTTTGCTGTGTCAGGAGAAAATGTCATATTAATGGCCTGTGCCATTCTTTGAGCAGTAGTAAAATCAGGTTCCTGCAGTGAAAGTAGCAGCTCATTACCTCTGGCCAGAGGTGTGCTGAAATCCTGATTTATAAGTCCTCCCCCGGGAATTCTTCCTACTACAGGGTGATTTTTTGTGATTTTATTTCCTCCTCCACCTGTGGCATTAAATCCGCCTATAGAAACAGGGCCCTGGGCAGAACCGTAAACATTCCCGTCTGCACCGCTCAGAGGAGTGAAAAGCAATACTCCGCCCTGAATACTTGTAGCATCACCGAGAGAAGCAGCAGTCACATCTATTGTATCTCCGTCCTTTGCAAAAGGCGGCAGTTCTGCTGTAACTATAACTGCTGCCACATTTTTAGAATTCATCTGTTCTTTTGTAAGGCCAATACCAAATTTATTCAACATATTTGAAATTGATTTGGCTGTCATTATTGTCCTTGTACTGTCACCTGTACCTGCAAGACCTATTACAAGACCGTAACCTATGAGCTGGTTGTTTGCCACACCTGCTACTCTGGCTATATCTTTTATCCTCACAGATACTTCGGCAGAAGAAGAAGATATATAGAAGGCAAAAATGAGAGATATAATCAGCAAAAATCTAACAATTTTCATTGTATATTCTCCTTTAATTAAATTGTGACGTATGACGGGAGGAACGGGATAATTAATAAAATTCTATTCCTTATCTATAAAATAACATTTTCATTGCCTTTAAAACTATCCTTCTTTAGGACTAAATTATATTTTATAAGGGTCTATTTTTTTCTTTGGAGGATTAATTCTGAAGAGTAAGTCGTGAGTGGTGAAAGGGTAAATTTACCCGTCACCTTTAACCCTTTTATGAAATATTCTTGCAAGGAGACTTCTGGGAGGAGTTTCTTCTTCTTCGATTCTTAAAGGAATTTCAGCAGACTCTGTGGTTTCCCTGGGCGCTCTGGTCTGGCCTTTTTTTACATAGAGAATGGCAATTTGCCTGTTAACCCAGCCCAGAATTTTAGCTTCACCTTTGTACTCCAGAGCCATTTTTCGCAAAACTTCAAGCTCCTTATCAACTAAATTATTTTTTCTGCATACAGACAGATAATATCTGTACACAGACAACCTGTCTATCTGTGGAACTTCCAGGGCTTCTTCAAGTGCCGCACATGCTTTTTTTATATTTCCATCTTCTTCATAACCTTCTGCCAGAGAAAAATAACTCTTTAAAACATGATCCTTGAAGGAATCTGCTGTTCCTCCTGTTTCATGACCGGGTGACCCTCCTGTTTCACGTAAGGGACTGCCATGAACCGGAGATTCAGATACAGTTTTTATTATTTTATCAGTAGGTTTTTTATTAAACAGAGGAAAGGAATAGCTTTCAATAGTTTGTCCCTGATGTTCTGTTTTATTTTCATTGACCTGCCTTTTAAATATGGCTGAGAAAATATTCGATGCTTTTTTTCTGGACTCTTCCTTCGGTAATTTATCAGGACTGAGTACTCTGGTTGTAAATGTGTCTTCAATATATTCATCACGGTCTCTGTCAAAATCACGTGGTTCTGCTCTGTCAAAATCACGTGGTTCTGCTCTGTCAAAATCACGTGGTTCTGCTCTGTCAAAATCACGTGGTTCTGCTTTAACTGGATCAGTCACTTCTTTATTTATTTCATGTTTGTAAATATTCTCCCCGTCATGCATTTCTACAGATGTAGAAGGTAGTTCAAATAAAGATATATCACATGGGGAAACTTCAATCGTTGTTATAATTTTTTGACCTGCATCATCTCCTGCAATTACTTCTTTATCTATAAATACTCTCTGTATTATAGTTCCATTTTTTACCAGTATATAAGCCTTCTGTCCGGTTTTCCATTCAAGTTTAAAATAGGCACTTGTACCGTCTCTTTCTGCTTCCTCTATAAGAAAAGTCAGTATAGAAGAATTTACACAGGCAGCTTTAGTAAGAAGTACAGGTTCTTTGACCCTGTCAAGTATTATATCCAGCAGTTCTACATGTGACTGATAGAAACTTGCACTGGCTTCTTCACCGGTGCATAAAGCCTCTATTTCTCTTACATCTGCAGGAAAAATCTGATTGTCAGACCAGGAAAACCCTGAATCCCACCCGCTATCTTTTAAAAAAAATACATAACGGTTTTCTCCTTTATTTAAAAGAAGAAAACCTTCTATTTTTCTTCTGGATAAAGAAGAAACTACTGAAGAAAGAAATTTCCCTTTCAGATCTAAAAAAAGAGGATTTTTCTTAAATGGTTCAATTATGTTTATCATATTATTTGTGTAACACGTGACGCGTAATGCGTGACACGAGGCCCTTTTGTTATGCAAAAGATTCAATCTGATGGTTTATTTTCTTTTATTAAAATACCTTCAAGTATGCCGAAAGAATCGATTGAAGTCATAGCAGCCATTTTATTCTGTTCTCTGATTTGTTCGTAGATTTCACGCCTGTAAACCGAATAATCCTTCGGTGCTTTAATGCCAAGTTTGACATTTTTCCCTTTGACCTGAAGCACAACTATTTCTATGTCTTCACCAATCATTAAACTTTCATTGGTTTTTCTCGTCAGTACTAACAATTTTTTTATCCTCCTCTTTCATCACCATACTACCGGGAAGTTCGTATCTTATCTTATAATCACTCCCTTCCAGGATTATCTGTTTACCTTTGCTGGCAGTACGATTGATAACTATGGGAGCAAAATAGTTGGCTGTTATAATTTTTTCTTCCTTGTTTACGACAACAATAACATATGCTTCCAGTTTTGAATGTTCAGAGTAATCTATAAGCTGTTGATCTGCATCATTTAAGGTTATTTCATAATTTTTATAGAACAGGGTAGGGTCAGTAATAATAAATGCTATGGCAGGATCTTCCAGTGATTGCATCCAGCCGAATACACCTCTCCAGAGACTTATATCAATAACAAAATTCCTGCAATCCTCAAAACCTACAAGTCCACAGGGGAAATTTATTATATTATCAGTTGATACTTCTATTTCACCAAACCTTGTAGTGTTAAGTTTTATATTATTGCTCATATAGCATCCCTCCTTTATAGAACTTTAAAACAATCCCATTTTCATGGCCTCTCCCACTGCCTGGGCTCTATCTGCGACCTTTAATTTTTTAAATATAGCTCTCATATGGGCTTTAACAGTCTTATCACTGATAAAAAGTTTTTTACTGATTTCTATATTACTGTTCCCGCTGGCTACCAGCTTTAATACTTCAAGTTCTCTTTTGCTCAGTATAGATTTTTCTTCTTCTTCTTTTCCGGATTCCTTGCTCATATAAACAAATTTATCAATTAACTTTCTTGCAATAGAAGGATCAATAAGAGATTCACCGGTACTTGCAACCTTTACGCTTTTCAGCAATTCTTCCCTGGGAACATTTTTCAGCATATATCCTGTTGCCCCTGCTTTTATTGCTTCAAATACATTTTTATCATCGTCATACATAGATAACATTATAATTTCTATTTCAGGGAAATCCTGTTTTATAGCTCTTGCTGCAGTAACACCATCCATAACAGGCATTTCTATATCCATTATAATTACATCAGGTTTTGTATTTTTTACCAGGTTTACAGCTTCCTGACCGTTTGAACAGGAACCAAGAACTGTTATACCTTCCTCTTTTTTTAGAATCTCACAAAGTCCTTCACGGAGAATACTATGATCATCTACAACCAGTACTTTTATATTCTTTTTTAACACAGTTCATTTCTCCATTCTGTTAGAGCAGGATTTTTGGGATTTTCAGGATTTTCAGGATGATAATTATTTTTACTATCAGGACCGGCAAATTATTGTCCTGCTTCTGGTAATCCCGTATATATTTTATATTTTAATAGTATTTCTATATTTATACTTTTTTTTCCTTCATAGTATTTAAAATTCATATTTAATTAACCGACTTGGTACTGCCGGCAATAATTATTCCACTTGTTATAATCGTGACAGGTGAAGGGAGGAATAGATTTTCATCTTGTTGTAATCAAACCGGTCATAGATGTTACCAGGATTGACAGGAATTATGGTTGTAATCCCGGTAATCCAATAAATCTTTTAATCCCGGTCAACTTTTCTTATCAAAGAAATAAGGTACAGGGGCTTTGTCTTTATGAGGAAAGTAATTTTTTGCTATTACCCTGCCATGGTTTCGTAGATTAATAAGGTTTTTATAGGCGTCGTCTTTCAGTTTTGCTGCTGCATGAATAGTTTCTCCGTCCTTGATTTTTACATCTTCCATTGTAGCCTGAAGTGTTCCATGAACAGTGCGAAGTTGTGAGATTACATCCCGGGACAGGAGAGACATATTGCTTTTTAGCATATTTCTTGCAGGGCTTATTCTTTTTTCAATTCTATCAATTTGTTCCATAATTTTCTGTTTTTCATGGATGAGTTTATTTACAATTTCTGTATTGCTGTTCTGAAGAGCAGATTTCTGCTCTTCAGAAATCCTGATTACATCTTTAAAATACTCTATTTCTTCTTCCATGCCTTTTTGTACAAGGAAGTAAGCAAAAGGTCTGGCCGGTAAAGTTCTTTCTTCAGTATGTTTTTGATTCATAAAAATCATCTCTTTCTATACTGCAGCATAAAATCTTTTTTCTTTATGTATATTATCTGTTGGAGGGATTTCTTTTTCCTGTTTCTGCATATTATAAACTTTGATAACCTCAAGCCATGCCTCTCTGAGTTCTTTAACCATTCCTATTACCCTGTCTACCGGTGCAATATCCATATCTATATCTGCCGTTACGAGTTGATTGAGCATAAATTCATAGAGAAATAAAAGATTCTTCGCCATTTCGCCGCCCTGTTTCATATCGAGAGTTATGGCCAGCTCATTTATTATGGCTTTTGCCCTCTTCAGGCTGTAACTTATTTCTTCCACCTGTTTTCTGTCTTTTTCTTTTCTGTTCATCTTTATTTTTGCCTGAATCAGGAATTTTATCGCTCCGTCATATAACATAACTACCAGTTTTTCCGGAGAAGATGTTTCCACCTGAGTTCTTTTATATTCTGCATAAGGATTTGCTACGCAGGTCATTATACTTACCTCCTGATTTTATTTTGAAAACAGAGAAACACTTGATATATTGCTCAACTGAAACATAACAGAAGTGCTCTGGCTGAGCAGCGCATCGTAAGTAGCCTGAATATCTGCATATTTATTTGTATAATATTCTTCTCTTTTTGTAAGATATTCCTGGAATTTCTCTATCTGACTGTCAAGATTGTTGCTTGTTTCCGTGAAATACTCTATGCTTTTTGTAAGTGAACCTGTGCTGCTGTCTGTTATGCCTGTAAGATAAGTGCTCATTGTACTGGCTATGCCGTAAGAACTGTTCGTGAAAATCTGTTGCACGTCACTCATGTTGCTGCTGAGAGCACTGTTAAGTTTCGAAGAGTCTATTGAAAGTTCACCGCTTTCATTGAGGGTAATTCCTATGGAACTGAGAGAATTATAGTTACCTGTAATACCGTTTACCAGATTTGTAGCCTGAAGTTGCAACTCACTTCTCATACCTGTAAAGAAAGCATCGCCGTGTAAAACACCGGACTCAGTTGTTACAGTATCATTTTCTACGTCTGCCGGTGCGGTTTTTATCTTTAAATTGGAAACAAGGCTGTTGAAATTGCTTACAAAACTGCTGATGGCATTGTAGGCTGTAGAAGTGTCCTGGCTTATGGAAAGAGATATGGGAGTTTCTGTGGTAGTTCCTGTATTATATGTACTCTTGAGCTGTATTGTAACACCGTCTATAAGGTCACTTATAGAGTTTGAATTTCTTGTTATAGGATTTCCGTTGTTAATGCCTTCTATCTGGAAAATAGCATTTTTCCCTATCTCTTCAGTAGCTACGCCGTTTTTTATAAAAGCTGCAGACAGGAAGTTACTCGTATCCGAAGTTGCTCCTACCATTATAGAAGTGGCGCCTGTAGTTTTTGAATTTAATACAAGTTTATCTGTTGTCCTGTCATAAGATGCTGAAACACCGGCAGAAGAATTGTTGATTTTTTCCAGAACACTGTTAAGGGTATCGGTGCTGCCTATATTAAGGGTTGTGCCGTTAATAGTGAAACTTCCTGCAGTTATGGAAACTTCGAAGTTAGATTTTGCTGATGTGAGAACTTCGTCGGCTTTTACGGTTTTAAGATGAATGGAGCTGGTAACAGTATTATTACCTCCTGATGTATCCTGAGTTGCACTGGTCAAATTCAGGGCAGAAAGAAGATTGCCCTTATCTGCTCCCGAACTGATGCTTATAGTATCAGTTGAACCTGTTCTGACAAGAGTGAATTTATCTGTTGTTTCATCATAATCTGCCGTAATATTTTTTCCTGCACCGGCCATGGCATTGTTGATTCTGTCTACTATGGAATGATCCGTATCACTGCTGTCTTCCAGTTTATCTGTTTCTACGTCATATTCTATAGTAATACCGTCAATGGTAAATGAACCCTTACCGTCTCCTCCGTTTGAAGGGGTTATACCGAAACCTGCATTTATAAGGGTTGCAGTGGGAGATATGGAACCTCCAAGGCCTCCGCCGGCATTTGTAGAACTAGTTGTCATTTTTGTACTTGTTGCAAGCTGGGTGACATTGGTTAATTTGTAAGTTCCTGCTGCAGAGTTTGCATTCGCTGTTATTGTAGCTACCCCTGTATTACTGCTACCTGTACTCTTTGATGCATAGGTTGACGAAGTGTTTAACGTATTTATGGAACTATTCAGAGACACAATCTGTGAGTTCAGAGATTGCATTGCAGAAAGTTTTAGCTTGTTGGAACTCTGCTTTGTCTGCATCTGCGTGAGCGGTTCCCTATCTCTTGCCAGCTCAAGCTGAGTCAGAATTGAAAAATCGAAAGATGATGAACTACTGCCGCTTATACTGCCTAACATAAAGGCAACACTCCTTTCATAACAGAGATAAGCTAAACTTTCTCATCCAGAATTATATTAATATTTTTACTGTCAGGGCTGACTATGTTAGCCATTTTTTTAATCATTTCTTCTGGAGGTATTTCCCTTACAACTTTACCTGTTTTCGGGTCTGTAAGTCTTATTATAACTCTGTTAGTATCTTCACTTACAACAAAACTTAATTTGTTACCTTCAGGAAGAACAAATTCTTTCTCCGGTTTTGAGGGAAGATTTTCTGTCGTCTCTTTTCTGGTATTCTCTTTAGAACTAATTTCTTCTCTCCTCTGGTATTTCCTTCCCGTATCAGTAGATTGATTTTCTGTAATTTTATTGTGACGATTTTTAACCTGTTCCATTAATTCCATTCTTTTAATAAACTGACTGTCCAGGGTGACATTATAACCTGTCTCACTGCCTGATACAGGTTCTATTTTTACCATCGTCATTACCCCCTTTCCATTTTCATATCCCTTATTTAATAATCGGCAGAAATGATAAAATCTTTAGCCTTTTTAATCGGGTTTTGGGTTCCAGGTTTTAATCTACCTGACCCGATACCCGTAACGTGTAACCTTTTATATAAGATGGGAAATACTGGAAAGGGCTTCTTTTATTTCTCTGTTTTCCGGGTCAAATTCAAGAGCTCTGGAATAAATAAACCTGGCTTCTTTATAATTACGAAGAAAGGCACATAGTTTACCTTTTTGAAATAGAACTGACACGTCGTTCGGATTGATCTGAAGCAAACAATCGTACATGGAAAGGGCTGTCGTGAAATTTTCTCTGGCAATAAGTATTCTTATCAGATAACGATATATCTCAAGTTCTGAAGGATAGACAGACATAAGATCCATAACAGTATCATATGCTTTTTGCAGTTCATTTGCAGACATGTAATAATCAGATTTCATAAAAGCAGCTCTTATAAATTCATCTTTCCCATCGGAAGGAATTTTATTTAACAGTTCAAAGGCTTCCTCTATTCTGCCTGCACCCATATAAGCTTCCGAAAGGGCAAGTATAATTGCAAGTTCGTCTCTGTGTTCTGCTTTTACAAGATATTCTATGGCTTTTTGCGGTCTTTCTGTATCTATATAGATATAGGCCAGATTTATATAAGGATTTATATTATCAGGTTCAATATCTATTGATTTTATAAAATCTTCTTCTGCCATATGCCTGTCATCTGAATAGTAATAACATATGCCTCTGTTAAGATATATAAGGCCTTCGTAAGGTTTTGTCCGTTCATTCAGATTCTGAATTACCAGAGTATAAAACCTGATGGCCTGTGAATATTCTCCTGTCTTTCTGAGGATTTCTGCTTTTCTGAGATTTATATGGTGATGATCCGGATATATGGTCAGATACTGATCCAGTAATTTTAAGGATTCTCTGATTCCCTGAATATGTTCTATAAAATCAGCCATATATTCTATAAAGAACGGATAGGCACCACTTCCCATAGAGACTGATTTCTGATAATATTCCATAGCTTTATCCGGTATATTTAAATATTCGTAACATCTTGCTATATTTACTATTAAAGGTAATTCCCGTTTATTATATTCAAAGGTTTTTAAATAGAAATTCAGGGCATCTGACCATTTCCCCATATTAAAATATATTTCACCCATCAGGTGATGGGTTTTCCATCCTGCTGTTCCGCTGTCTGTTACAAGTGACGTTGTTTTTCTGTCTTTATCCAGGGCTTTGTTGCAGAATTCAAGAGCAACTGTATAATTTTTTAATTTATAATTACAGAAGGCATTAATATAATTTACGTCAGGAAGGGCAGGGGCAATTTTTAAAACTTCCTGTGCCAGTTCGATAGCTTTATTGATATTCCCCCTGTGCAGCAATGAACTTGCGGCTATTACATAGGCATTGGGAAGAAAAGGTTCTGTTTTTCTTGAATATTTCTTAACAGATTGAAAACAACTCAGGCTTTTATCGTAGTTATTATCTATATAATGGAGAGTCTGAAGGTTGTAATAATGAAAAGGATTCCTTTTTTCCTTCTGAATCTGTTTTCTGAGCAGTTTTATATTCCTTTCTCTTTTACCTTTTTCTTTATATCTTGTTTTTGTATAGCCATAATGGTGGATAATGACATCAGTCAGCTTATATATATCCGGTTCTGTTCCGTCCTGATAGAGAAGCTGTTCATGTATTACTCCTTTATAGAGAAATTTACCTGTATTGGGGAAAATTCTGCAGTGAAAGTGTTCTGTTGTATTGTTTTCTTCCTCCATATGATTTATTATCTTTGGAGACAGTGGATTATTTATAGTGCCGGTTTCCAGAAATTTTCTGAATTTCCAGACAGATGAAGAATCGAATACTTCGTCTCCATCCATTACCAGAATCCAGTCACCTCTGGCATGGCTCAGGGAAAAATTCCTTGCTTTACCGAAATCATCATGCCATTTATAATGGAATATTCTTGCACCGAATTTTTCTGCAATTTCTACAGTCCTGTCAGTAGAGCCTGTATCTACTATTATCATTTCATCTACAAGGCCTCTGACACTTTCAAGGCAGTCAGACAGAGTATCTTCTTCATTTTTTACAATCATGCAGAGAGAGATTTTTACCTTTTTTATATCCAGTGAGAATACACCGAGTTCTTCTTCTGATTTTTTGAATTTTATATCAGTACTTTTTAAATTTTCCTTTGATTTATCTTCTGACATGGTAATTTCTCCTGTTTTATATGAGAATCGTAACGCGTAACGCGTAACGCGTGACGGGAGGAACGCATTCTCAATCTACCTGTGATAGCTCCGATTATGTCTTTTATATTACAGAAAATGCGATAATCGTGAGTTGTGGGCAGGGGCGTTTAATAAAACGCCCATCACACATCACGCATCACGCATTATGAGTTTATGCAGAGAAGGTATTGTTTTTTCATGGCGACCCATTATTTCCAGAGAAGTACCGCCCATTGATGTAGGTCTTTCCAGAACATTTACCGTAGGCCTGTAATGTTTTAGCATATCCATATTGGCAGCAGTAAATTTTTTTATTTCAAACCCCAGGTTCCTCGCTATTGTGAAAGATTTCAGAAATACCTCCGGCATTATTACAGCAGAACCTATATTTACCACTACTCCTCCTTCGAGTTTACTGATAGAATCCGTAAGAACCATAAAATCATGATAGGAAGTTTTTCCCATTGCACCACCGTCACATGAAGGGTGCTGATATATTATCTCTGCTCCTATGGATGTGTGGACTGTTACGGGAACCTTTAATTTCCAGGCATGGTATATAAGGCTTTCTTCCCGGAAAGGCAGATTACTTATCAATCTTCCTATAGACTCTCCGAACCCTCTGTTCTCAAGAGCTCCTTCTTTTATTGCCTCATTCATCATCCTTCCTGTTTCCTCTGCCATACCAAAAGAGCCGTCTTCTATATTTACAGCTACATCTTCCGAAGTTTCTCCTATAAGGGCAATTTCAAAATCATGGATGGAAAAACTTCCGTTTACGGCAATATGTGTTATTATGCCTTTTTTTATTAAATCTATAAGTAATGGAGTGCACCCTACCTTTACTATATGGCCTCCCATCATAAAGATAACCTGTTTTTTATTTTTCCATGCCTCTATAATCTTATGGGATAGAATCTCTAACTCTTTACTCTCCATAAGAGCAATATCATTATCAACCCTTATAAAATCTTTAAGAGATGCTTTGTTTTTTCTGTCTTTTATACTGTATGTTTTTATGTTGTTAAAATTTATCATATATGCTTTATAATCGTGACGCGTGACGCGTGTTTTACCGGTACCGGGCGCCCGCAGAGGCTGGATCACTTTTCACTTTTCACTATCAATTTCGCCGCCTCGTATAAATCATTGACAATAAAATCCGGTATCACTTCATATTCTCCGTCTTTACCGCCTTTCCCTGTCTGAACCATTATTGTTTTACAGCCGCCGTCTCTTCCCATTTTTATATCACATGTTTTATCACCAATAAAATAGCTGTCAGAAATATTAATATTCAGTTCTGTTACGGCTTTTTTTAAAAGTTCTGTTTCAGGTTTTCTGCAACTGCAATTATCCGATGGTTTATGGGGGCAGTAATAAATACCGGCAATGTCAATATTTTTTTCTTTCAGTAAAGATATGACATAATTATGGAGTTTTTCCATGTCATACCGGGTGTAATAACCTCTGCCTATACCTGACTGATTTGTTATTATTACAAGTTTATATCCTTTAAGAGATAGTATCTGTAATCCTTCAAGGGCATGAGGCAGAAATTCCCAGTCTTCTATTTTATGAACATAGTTTTTATCAATATTTATAGTTCCGTCTCTATCAAGAAATATTGCTCCTGTCATATTTTATCTCTCTTTTTATTTCCTCTACTGCAGTAGTGGCAGTTCCTGCTTTACCGACAACAATACCTGCCGCATAATTGGCAATATATGAAGCTTCTCTCATAGTTCCACCTGAAGCAATTGCTGTAGCGATAGTGGCAATTACCGTATCTCCTGCACCTGTAACATCGTATACTTCTCTTGCTTTTGTAGGAAGTTTAAAAAAGTCACCGTCTTTTTTAAATAAATACATTCCCTGTGCTCCGCAGGTAATCAATATATGAGAATTCATTTCTTCCATTAACGTATGTCCTATTACAGATATTGTATCTTCATTTTCTGCATAAATACCTGTCATTTCAACAGCTTCCTTCAGATTTGGCGTAATCAGATAGGCTCCTTTATAGAATTCTTTATGTTTCGGTTTCGGATCTATTATAACTTTTTTATTTGAATATTTAATTACGAATTCGGCAATTTCTTTTGTGATGGTTCCTTTCGCATAATCAGATATTACTATCACATCATAATTATGTATTTTTTTCTTTAGCTGCTGGATAATCTTTTCTTCTGTATCTTTTGATATATCTACAGTATTTTCATAATCTATTCTGATTAGCTGCTGGCTCTGGCTTACAACTCTTATTTTCTGTATCGTTTTTTTAGCCTTATCGCCGAACACCATATCGCCATTTATATGTTTTTCCTGAAGACATGACAGGAGGACAGAACCTGCTTCATCCTCACCTGTTACGCCGCATATATTGGTTCTTGCCCCCAGAGCTGCCGTATTGTTTGCTACATTCGCCGCACCTCCCAGTATATATTTTTCTTTTTTTACATTTACTACCTGAACAGGTGCTTCGGGAGATATCCTGTCTACTTCTCCGTATATATATTTGTCTAACATTATATCTCCTATGACAAGGATATTGTTATTTTTAAAATTATCAAGTATTTGTTCTGTTTCCATATGTTATTCATCCTTTTACTAAAAATCGTGACAGGTAACGCGTAACGCGTGACAGGTGGTTTCGTGATGCGTGATGCGTAATGCGTGATGCGTTACACGTAAAATTTCCCCTTCACTCTTCACCTTTCACTACTCACTTTTCACGACTCACTGAATAAAGTTCATCTTCCACTAATTTGCATATTATATGTCCTACTGTAATATGAACTTCCTGTATTCTCTGGGTGCTATCGGAAGGGACAATAAATGAAATATCTGCTATGTCCTTTATTTTTCCTCCGTCTTTTCCTGTAAAAGCCACTGTAATTGCTCCTTCTTTTTTTGCCTGTATGAGACCTTTAATTATGTTTATTGAATTTCCGCTTGTAGAAAAAGCAATAACTACATCCTTATGGTTAACAAAAGCTTCTATCTGACGCTCGAAAACTCTGTCATATCCCCAGTCATTCCCTATGGCTGTAAGGACTGAAGAATTTGTATTAAGGGCGATACTCGGTATGGCTTTTCTATTTTTTATATCCAGTTGATGGGTAAGTTCTCCCTGAATATGCTGTGCATCTGCAGCACTTCCTCCGTTACCGAATAAAACGACTTTTCCTCCCTGTCTGATAGATTTTATTATAACAGTAGCAATCTCTTGAATTTTCCCTGAAAGGTTGTCTGCCACTTTTTTCTTTACTTCAGCACTCTCATAAAGTATTGATTTTATTATAGATTGCATGGGGGAATAGTCCTTTCCAGATTTTTCAGTGAATTATATCATAATTTTGACGCACGGTGAAGAGTAATCAGTGACCGGTTACACATTACTGTTTATCACTCACGCATCATGAACCACGCGTTTCGCGTCACGTCTATAACGAATCACACTCTTTATTTTTTAACAAAATAATTTTTTTTCTTTTCGGAGAAAATCCTACTGTAACAGTTCCGTCTATTATCTGTTTCAGTTCTTTACCTACCAGTTTATTACGCCATCCCCTGAGAAGAGGTGTTTCATCATCTATTTCAAAAAGATGATTGTAAATAAATTTTTCTATATCATCCTGTCTTGCAATAATTCCATGAGGCATATTTTTTTCAGCCCCTTTTTTCTTTATGAAAGCAGTCAGTAAACTGGTGAGGCCGTCAGGTAATTTACAGCTTTTCTTTCTCTTCAATATTTTCTTATATCTTTTTCCTTTTTCTATAGTTTTTAAAATGTCATAACCGTATCTCTTTATCGTTGCCGTAGCCATGCCGGGGACAAACTTTAATTCTTCCATAGAAGAAGGACCGTTTATTGCAAGGTTTACCATTACTTCATCTTTGATTACATCTTTTCTTATTCTGTCCAGTTCTCTTGCTTTTTTTTCCCGCCATATATAAAGCTCACTGTATATATTACGGGATTTACCTTTCAGACTACCAGGTATTTTAACCCTGTCTTCCAGATTTTTCGGTCTGTAATTTTCTTCCTGTTCCAGTTTTTGAAATTCTTCTTCTACCCAGCTGTAACGTCCCAGGCTTTTTAATTTTTCAGTGAGATGATTGTATACGACAGGAAGGTATCGGACATCATCAAGACCATATTCTATCTGTTCCTTTGTGAGAGGTCTCTGAAGCCAGTTTGTATAGGTTTCACTTTTATTTAACGTAACACCTGATATTTCATTAACAAGTTTTGCATAACCTATCTGTTCTTCATATCCTGTAAAGGACGCCGCAACCTGTGTGTCAAAAATTGGTTTCGGAACTTTCCCGAATAGATGATAAAATATGGATATATCTTCTTTACATGAATGAAGTATTTTTGTTATGGAAGGATTTATTAGCAATTCTGAAAAAGAAGTCAGATCTTCTATTTCCAGAGCGTCAATTATAACACATAAATCTTCTGACGCTACCTGAACAATACCGAGACGGGAATAGTAATAACGTTCCCTTACGAATTCCGTATCAATAGCTATATAACTGGAGGTTGAAAGACATGAACATAATTCTTTAAGAGTCTTTTCATCTTTAATATACTGTGTATTTATCATAATTTTATCTGTTTCTATGAGTTTTTTATTGAGCCGATTATTACTGAATTAACCACTTTTTACTTTTTACATCAGGGCGTTTTATAAAACGCCCCTACTCACTCTTCACTCTCTTCACCCTACACTACAAACCTTATACCTGTTTCTTTGCATATTTTAAAATAATTCTCTGCTAGCCATGTATTTGCTATCAGATTAAATTGATTTGTCTGTTTTATCCAGGAAATTATTTTTGAGAGTACGGAATTCTTTTCCTCATCCCTTGCAGCAGAGAAATGTTTTTTGAACCTCCTTGTGTCGTAAAGATACATTTTTATTAGATTTTCCGGTTCTAATTTGGATAATATTTCCTGTATATCCATGCGATTTTTCTTCGCTTCTACGAGATCCTTTTTGACTGAATAATCAAGATCCCGGAAGAGGAGATTGTTTTGATTTAAGTCTTTTGTGATTTTATTTCTTATTACTTTATATTCTTCTGCCTTTGCTTTTACCTGGCCTGGAGTTATTTCTGTTTCTGCTTCAAGGCCGGAAAAAAAAGAGCTTGTTGTTATAGTGCTCATGATTGCTTCACGGGCAATCTGTTCAAGTTTTGTATTGGTCAGATCGTCTTTAAACCCTATATAGCCGTGTCGAAACAGTACATTTAAAACCTGGTTTTTATTTGTTCCGTTAAGGAATATGTCTGCATCATCTCCAGGATAGATAGAAGGTTTTATTGTAGTAAAATATATAACTATACTTCTGTGGCTTATAAGATAGTACACATCTCCTTCCTGTATGGATTCTCTCATACATTCTACAGGTTTTCTTACAGGAAGAATATTTCTTTCAGGTATCCTTATAAGATCCAGTGTGGGGTATTTCTGTGATATATCATAAGGCTCTGTTACAAGTTTTTTTAGTTTTTCTGTCCTTGTTTTACTCAACATTCTGTAAGGATCGGTTTTCAGGGTTCCTATTTCCTGTTTTATCTCTTTTATTCTCTTAACACTTTTTCCCGGTGTTTCCAGATCGAGCTCTATAAAGAGTTTTCTGTTTAATCTGTCATAATAACAGGAAATTTTTCCCATAAGTACTTCTTTTAAAGTAATATCATTAATAAGGTTAAAAAATTCCTGATCGGCATAGATAAAATTTATAAGATGGCGAAGACAGGAGTAATCATCTCTTAATATAATGTCATCCCTCTGATTTACCGTTGTAAATACTATATGACCTTTGAGATAATCTTCTCCGAATTTTTTTGCCAGATCGGGACTGTATCCTGTGGCGTCCATCCTCAGACCTTCAATATCTTCCCTTGTAGCAGTTGTGCCTGTATGAGATAAAAATTGAAGATAATTATCTGCTTTTTGACCTTTTATAAGTTCAAAATCTTCATCTTTTAATACTTTAAAATCTATTTTATTTGACATATTATACTTCCATTCAAATTTTCAACTATCAACTCTTCAACCCTCAGCCATCAACTACCGTGACGCGTAACGCGTTACGCGTCACGCGAGGACAAGAACCATAATTTGCCAGAGTTATTTTCTTACAGTCCCTTACTCTTTTTATCGCCGTAAACCAGCACTGACCCGTCTTTTGACTCATATTCTTTTTCCCACGACTTTTCAAGTTCACTCACCACTTCTTTTTCCAGTAAATATGAATCTTTGAGCCTCTTTTTCCTTTCATGCCAGTCCTTCTGCTTTTCTCCTTCCTGAAGTTTCAGAAGAGACAGAAGTTCTTTCATAATATAAACCATATGAACTTTCCTGTAATGTTGCGGCATGATTTCAAGTTTTTCTTCATTGCTCATCCTGAAATATCCCGGTATTTTAGTTTTATCGAACCATTTACCGTAATTTGCCACTTCTTTTGAAAGATTTGCCACATCTCTTCCTGCCACTTTACTTTCAACACATAATCTGGCAATCTCATTAATCAAATCTTCAGACTTTATCTCTCCTCCGTAATGTTTGAGTTTTTCAGCAATATATTTATTTAAATCTTCTGAACCGTAGGAAGTCCAGAATGGATTGTCTTTTTTTATATTCTCTGTAAGTATATAACCTTCCTTCAGGGAATCATGGAGACACACATTGAGAAAGAGATTTTTATAGTCTTCCATTGTTTCTGCACCTTTTGCGCTTATTTTGAAAAATCTCGTATAAATAGCGGGATCTAAAATATCTATGGAAGATGTTTCATCGTCTCCTACGAGATTTACGTCGGCAAAGAGCACAAAATGGCCTGTTCTCGGTGTTTCCGGGCCATCTATTATATTAAGGGCTTCTCCTACGAGCTGATTGTCTTCCTGCCTGGCATCTTTTGCCTTCCTGGAAGGCATCATTGTGTCAAAATCAGGCATATAGACAAATCTTCTTTTATCCGGTTTCCATACCCTGTCCGTAAAAATCCTTCTGAATTCATTGGCACTTTTATTTTGATATTCCGATTTGAATTTACTCCCCATTATAATAACGACTTCTGCAGGGAGATCATGCTCTTTTGCTATTTTCATGGCCTCATTGAACATAGCCATTATTGTTACTGTTTTACCGCACCCTGAACTTCCTATGATGATAAAATACTGCATGAAAGGCATGAGTGGATTGGTCGTTTCTCCCGGCCCCATGCTCATAACATTATAGATTGCTTCAAAGCCTATTCGTTTCATTTCCGAGTTGCCGACTATTTTATCAAATGGCACTTCTACATGGAATTTACTTTCTTCAAAACGGCTCATAGAAAAACCCTGTATTTTTGTTTCACCTGCTTTAAGTTCTATACCGTTTACATTAAAGTAATTTATTATATCCTCATAATCTCCTCTGCATGACAGAATGGCATTTGCATAATTCTTGAAAAACGTGGCAGTATTTTGAATTAATTTCTCTCTGCTGTCAGTGGCATATTTTCCCTGTTTACTTTTTATAAAATCTATGTAATCACTTATGGAATTTCGCAGAAATTCTTCTTTCCCCTGGACTTTGAAGGGTTTTAATTCTTCAGTGGAAACGCTTTCCGTACCTGTTTCTTCTTTCAATATATCCATGCCTATAAGAGAACCGCAGTAAAGTGAATAAAACTGAATAAATTCCTTTTCTCTTTCCGAAAGTTCAAGATCGCTCTTGCCTTCGTCAAGCCGTTTTTCCGTAAGAAATCTTTTTTCAAGGCTTTCATAAAGGGCAAGATAGGCTCCCCAGCAATTTTCAAGACTTTCGAGAGAAAAAACTTCTTCCCTGAAACTTCTGTATTTTAAATGAGGAAAGAGAGAGTTAAGAGCTTCTACAAAGGTTTTGTCCGTATAACGTCCCCGTTCTACAACAGAGGTACCTTTCTGTACCTTATCTACTCCTACAAGCACTTTAATAGTTTCATTATCCAGAATTTCTCTTACATGGGATATTTTTTCTTTCATTATTTCATCATGTATTGCAAGGGGGCTTGATACTTTCATAGTTTTCCTCCGGCTTTTTACTGAGGCGAGCGTTAATTTGATCGTGACGCGTAACGCGTGACGCGTCACGGGAGGCACGACCCTGTGGCCATGCTCAGTTCAGTAAGAAAATTTTTTTCTGATTTTATTCTGAAATTATAAAGTATTTTTTCTTAAAGGTCAACTAATTAGTGAGTAGTGATTAATGTCCTATTCTTTTTACTGTTCACTCTAATTAAACTCTAACATATTATGAAATACACTATAATCTCAGAGATGAGAATAATTTTCTGTAAAAAAAGGATTTTAGATTTTCAGATATAAATATCTGTCTGCAGTAAAAAATCTTCTCATTCCGTGTCACGCGTCACGCGTCACGCGTTACAATTTATTATGATTAAAGTCTCAATTATTTTCCCTGATCTCTTTAATAAAGGCGGCTGTGAAACCCTTATTAAATATGTTATAAGAAGCCTTTATAAAGAGATTAAATTTTATATTCTCACATCTGTTGAACACAAAAACAGGGAATATCAGGAATTTTTAAATTATACGGAAGAAATTGTACAGGTAAGGCCGGATAATCAACAAAAATTACTTGATGAATTGAAGCGAATAAATTCTCATGTGGTTTTTACCGGATTTTTTCATTTTGCTACATCACCATGTGCTCTGTTGAACATTCCTATTGTGGAATTCTGCGTGGGAGCAAAAGTTATGCCGAAACCTCAGGCAAACCCTCTCCATAATTATATGACTGTCGAATCTGAAGGTGCCAAAAAGCAGATCCTGAAACACCGTAATTACCCTGAAGAAAGAATAAAGGTTATAAGAAATACTGTTTTCTATGACGTAGAAATTGCTTCAGAGAAAGATATAAGAACTCTCTTTGATGTGCCGGAAGATTTTTATATTGTAAGTCTTAATGCCAGAGCGGTTCACGGAAAGGGATGGCCTGTTATAGCAGAAGCGATGAAAATTATGTCCGATGAAAAAGTTATATTTATCGGTTTTTCAAGAATGGAAAAAGCCAGAACTTCAGCATGGAATAAAATTCTCTTTTATAATAAAACATTGAAAAATTTCAGAGTTTTTGACGGCGCTGATGTGGAAAGATCGTATGTGATGGGTGTTACCGCCCGGTCCGATATTGTCTGTCTGCCCACCACACACAGGGAAGAAGGTATCCCGAACTGTATCGTAGAAGCCATTTATTTCGGTAAACCTGTTATTACCTGCCGGAACGGATATATAGATGAAATTGTTTTTGACGGAGAAAACGGCATGTTTGTCAGACCTGTGGGCGCAGATGTTGCAGGAGCCATAAAATATATGTTGAGTAATGATGAATTGAGAAAAAATTATTCCTTACGTTCAAAAGAAATATATAATGAATTATATGACAGAGAATCCTTCAAAAATTTGTACAGACAGGTTTTTATTGATGCCGCACAGGAAGGATATTTCTATGGTAACAGGAAAAAGGGATTCTTTGAAAATTTTGAAAAATTTTTCACCCGGTTTTTTTAAGTTCTTCTTTTATTGTATTCAGATAATAGTAATTTCCTATTTGAGACGTAAGGAATGAGCGATAATAAAATCTGCTTTCCGAACTGTTGAATATCTGTTCATAAAACTTTATAAGAAAGGGGGGATTGAAGATGTTTAAATTTAAAAAACTTAAAAAATGTATGCCTGTACCCAGTTTTATTCTCCAGTGAGGGTGTTTTCTGTAGAGTTTTACCGCATATACTGCTTTTTTTATGGCCCATTTTTTTATATATGCCAGTTCATCAGGTTGAAATGGTTTATAATGGAATACGATTGCTTTAAATGAAAATGTCCATCTTAGTCCCATCATCCTGAGACGAAATCCCAGTTCGCAATCTTCCCACCATAGAAAAGACGGATCAAAACTTCCTGCTTTTATAATATGTTCTTTCGCCACAGATACATTACTTGTGCAGAAAAAATTTTTATTCATATCCCAGAAACCTACCGGCCTGTCCTGCGGTATCTTCATTTCCGGAATATTTATGACGGGGCCGCGTACTATAAGATTATTCCGGTTGTTCTGTAGTATAAGATGTTCTTTTATCAGTTCCTTATGGGGGAGAACATCATCATCAAAAAATAAAATTATTCTGCCTTTTGCCCGGTTTACGCCGTTATTTCTTGCCACAGCCTGTCCCTGGTTGTCCTGACGTATATAAGTGAAGTTATAATTTTTCTCTACAGTTCCGACAAGTTCTTCTGTACCGTCTGTAGATCCGTCATCTATGAGGAGTACTTCAAAATCATCTCTCGAAGCTGACTGATTATTTATAAGCTGTAAACATTCTCTGAGTACATCTTTTCTGTTATATGTAGGTATGACTATACTTATTTCCATGTTTTATTGCGAGCCGGGCATCCACGCGTCACGCGTCACGCGTCACGCGTCACGATTTAAATGGCATGAACCTTAAAATTATCATAAAACTTTACTTTTGTCATAAGATCATTACGCAGTTCCTGGGGACATATGAAATAATTCTGAGTTTTCACAAGGGTTGACGGTGATGATTTTATATCTTCCGAGCCTATGGCGAGTTTATCCACAATTGGTATAAGATAATTGGCAAAAAGTCCCACTGCCTGACCTTTAGCATCATTTGACTGGCGAAGATTCTGAGCAATAGAATCCTGGTCGCTTATATATTCAATCCTGTAACACATGAGATAGGGGAATTTTTTGTCTTCAAAGAGTTCTTTAACAAATCGTTTGTTATTTGTTTTAGAATAATAGAAGGGCCCTATTTCACATCTTTTAACCAGTTTCGGCTGAATACAATCCATTGTTGAAAGCATAATATAAACATTTGCAGGATCCCTTGAGAAGAAACTTTTCATTTTTTCAAGAAACTCCGGTTTTGTCCTGTTATTACGATCTATAGGTTCACTTTTCCATCGTGCCGGTGAAACTGTGAAAACCATTTCATATAAGGCCCAGAGTTTTTTCGCATCGTCAAAGCCTTTAAGAATTGCCTGAAAATATCTGTCTTTTCCTTCAGATTTCATATATGTAATCTTTATATCATTATCCATAGGGATTTCCATCGTTCTATATCTGTTCAGGAAATCAAGCCTTCTGAACCATGACGGTTCTTCTCCGTTAAAGATGAATTTCTTCTCATTATGTTCTCTTATGGCTATCAGTTTGTTTGTAACAGGTATCTGAGGGAGAGATTCAAAAGTGGTTTCATCAAAGAATATATCCATGTATTTCCGGGATATTTCTTCATCGAGAAGTGCCACTTCTCTGTGGAGCCTTTCTACACCTCCGTCTTTTTCTTTGAGTCTCCAGAGGAGGTAACGGGATTCAAATGTCGGGAAGCCGCAGTCTTCGGGGTCTACCTTTATGGTTTCAAATATACCGAGGAAATCTCCATGTTTCGGCTCCGCTTTATATCTCAGTAATTCAAAAAAATTTATAAGTAACTGATTGAACTGGACCATCTCCTGATAGTCTTTTTTCCTGAATTCTTCAATAAGATAGCGAAGACATGTTGTGATTAAATTTAAATAATTGTTTTTATCTGTTCCTGTTAATTCAAGTTCTTCCATGATTAAATAAATCGTCACGCGTCACGCGTCACGCGTCACGCGTCACGATTCCTAAATAGTTGTTATTCCAGTCTCTTCTTCCTGTTTTTCATAAAGCTCCTGTATGGCTTTTTCTCTGAATTCTCTGCTTGCATCTATGGCCTGTAAAGCAATTTCTCTCTTCTTCTCATCTGTAATAGGTTTCTTTAACTGTTCAAATACCTTTTCACTTATCTTCTTTGTTTCCATAGCTACGGAAGCAAGAGCTTCACTGCTTGTCTTTTTCACATTGTCTATAAATTCGACTGCCGCATTCTGAAGGTCTACTCCCTGTATGGCCCAGATCATTCTGTCATAGGTCATCTGCATGGTTCTTTTCATTGTATTTATCTGAATGGAGAGACCTTTATAATTTTTCATCTGTTCTTTTATGATTTCTCCCCATACCTGAAGGGTTTTGTACTGGTCATGACCGCATTCGAACATGAGAACCCCTTCTGTAAATTTGTCACATGCAATTTCCAGGTTGTCTTTATATTTTTTATAGTCATTCTGAAGTTCTGTTACCTGTTGTATGAGAAGAGCTTTTTTATCCTGATCAGTTTCTGACGCTAACTGTTCTTCAAGTCTCTGTAATTTATCTTTTGCCTCCATTGCAAGAGGTCTCCACTGGTTTGCATCTTTATTACCTTCAAGCTGTTTTTTACTTCCTTCATTGTATATATCCTGAAGCTTTTTCAGATCACTGTCAAGGCGGTTATCAAGCTGTTCACCTTCCAGTTTTCTTTTATCCAGTGCTATAGACATTTCTTCAAGGGTTTTTCTCTGTTCCTGGAAAGCAAGTCCTGTTTTGCTTACTCCCATTTCCAGGGCTTTTTTTCTTCCCCAGGGGCCCAGTTTATGGAGTAATCGCTGTTTCCAGGAATAGGTTTCATAGGTTAACCCGTTTTTTGATGCTTCAAGGACTTTCTGTGTTTTTTTAAGACTTTTGTTTACATCTTCACACAGATCCTGATATCCTCTGACCTGCTGGGCTACATTGTTAATGTAATTGCCCATATCATATTCCTGCATACCTTTGTCAATAATTGAATTCAGAGATGATTTGTCTTCTGATCTTCCTTCTCTTACTTTGTTAATATCAAAGGAACTGAATACACTGTCCTGTTTTGCTTTTTCTTCTACAGCCATGGTGATACCTCCTCAATAGACTGATGAATTTATTATACCATAAAAATCAAGTCATTGATAAATATTTTGTGACCCGTGATGCGGGGGAAAGGCATATTTTATCTATACAATTCTTCCAAAGCCGGTATAAATCCTTTAAATATTTCCAGAAAAAGAAAGGAATATTTTTTCTTTTTAAAGAATTCTATTATAGTTAATTTTTATGAAGTGAAAAGTGAATAGTGAGTCAAAGGGTTGAACTACGACCGGTACCGGTGAAAATATGTATCACTCATCACCAATTACACATCATGAAGCAACTGTTACGCATTACGCGTCACAATTTTAAATAGGAGGTATTTTTTTGTGAGTACAATTATAAGAATTGACGGTATGGAAATTCTTGATTCCCGCGGAAATCCTACCATAGAGGTAGAGGTTACCCTTGAGAGCGGCATAACGGCAAATGCTATGGTTCCGTCGGGAGCTTCCACAGGGGAAAGGGAAGCTGTAGAATTGAGAGACGGAGATAAAAAGAGATATGGCGGTAAAGGTGTTCTTAAAGCCGTAGAAAATGTAAATGAAATACTTGCCCCGGAATTAATAGGTATGGATTCTGTTGAACAGGCAGCCATAGACTATAAAATGATAGAACTTGACGGGACTAAAAATAAAGAAAAACTGGGTGCAAATGCCATACTGGGCGTATCTCTGGCTGTGGCAAGAGCTACGGCAATAGAAAGAGAGCTTCCTTTATACCGTTATCTGGGTGGTCCGGGAGCAAGGACCCTTCCTGTACCTATGATGAACATTTTAAACGGCGGAAAACATGCCGATAATAATGTAGATCTTCAGGAATTCATGGTATTTCCTCTCGGAGCAAAGAACTTTGCCGAAGCTCTCAGGATGGGAGCGGAAACATTTCATGCTTTAAAGAAGGTTCTCACTAAAAGAGGTTATAATACCGGAGTCGGTGACGAAGGAGGTTTTGCTCCTAATCTGAAATCCAATGAAGAACCTCTGGAAGTCATAGTGGAAGCTATATCTGCAGCAGGTTATAAACCGGGAGAAGATATATTCATAGCCCTCGATCCTGCAGCAAGCGAATTCTTTGAAGACGGAAAATATGTTTTTGCCAAGTCGGACAAATCTGCAAGAACTCCTGAAGAAATGGTAGATTTTTACGAGAATCTCGTAAATAAATATCCCATAGTATCAATTGAAGATGGTTTTGCTGAAAATGACTGGCATGGATGGAAACTGATGACTGAAAGACTGGCACATAAAATACAGCTTGTAGGAGATGATCTCTTCGTAACAAATAAAGAAATACTTGCTGTAGGCATAGAGAAACATATTGCAAATTCAATTCTCATAAAACTCAATCAAATAGGAACTCTTACTGAAACTCTTGAAACAATCGATCTTGCCAGGAGAGCAGGCTACAGTGCAGTAGTGTCACACCGCTCAGGTGAAACAGAAGATACAACTATAGCAGATCTTGTAGTGGCCTGTAATACGGGACAGATAAAAACCGGGTCTGCATGCAGAACAGACAGAGTGGCAAAATATAACAGATTACTCAGAATTGAAAGAGAACTGGATAATACGGCACAATTCCTGGGGAAAGCTATATTGAGTTAAGAGTAATGGGTGAGTCGTAAATAAACAGAGAGGCGATGAACTCGCCTCTCTGTGTTCTATTTAAAAATCACGGGCGTCACGGGTTCCGATTTTTACCATGTTCTTACAGGTTGACATGGATTATGAGGACATGGCACAGGAGAACATGGATTTGAATAGATTGGAGGATAATAAGGAGAGGGATACCAGTTATTATAAACAGGGCCACCAAGGGCATAGGGGAAACCTGTTCCGAAAGGTTGCGGCTCTACGCCGTAAACAGAGAAAAAGCCCAGTCTTGTCCTTAAACCATAACCTCTTACTTCATTGTTGAACTGACAGTTCGCTAAAAGGTCAGGAACTGATGTAATGGGGCTTGTATAACCGGGAACATTCGGATAGCCTCCTCCGTAATAGCCTCCTCCGTAATAACCTCCACCTGATGAATATTGTTGATTCTGACTGAATGTCTGCTGATTGCTCGGAGTATTGTTGATATTAATATTAATATTATTTTTAGAATCATCGGAAGATATAGTAGCCTGCGGGTTTGAATTGTCTGATTTAGGCTGTACATAGTAAATTACAGGGGAATAATCTGTATAATCATCTGTTCTTATAGAAATGACTTCTTTCCCGTTGAGATCACTGTAGAGATATCTTTTTTCCAGTAATGACAGAGTTTCGAGGAGAGGCAAACATATCTGCATGTTTCCGCCTTCCTTTACATAGCCTGTTCTCCAGGCCGGCAGAGATACGCCACTTATTTTTATGACTTTATTTTCCCTGTCATAATTATATTTAAATCCAAGGGTTCCCAGAAGTTCATCTGCTTTTATGTAAATTACTCCGTCCTGTTTTAATAATTCGGGATGGATTTTTCTGCCATCAAGTGATACGGAAATAGAACCTGATGGTAGGATAGTACTTTTGCTCAGATCAACCGGACCTGTACACATCTGTGCTCTGACACTGCAGGTTAAACAAATAATTAATACTAAAAGCGTAATTACTGTTTTGGGGTAAAACACCTCTATTCACCTCCTCAAGAAAATAGAATAGTTTCACATACATGTGTTCCATAGATACTAAAATAAGTATACCATTTTTTTACTCCTTTAGCAACTGAATGTTATTACTGACCTGAGCATAAGCATTTAATAAACCTTTTCCTCCCGTCACGCGTTACGCGTCACGAGAGCATATATGTATTATTTATGCTCACCTCAATAATTTTGTAAATCTATTAATTTATATGAAAATGATGAAGTTTTATGCTTCGCTGTCTGTTAATTTTTATATTTGGTTGTGACCGGCTCCGGTCATGGCTGTTAGGGTCTGTGAAAAAATAACTCCATCATATTTATAGTCTATATCGTGACGCGTAACGCGTAACGCGTGACGCGAGGATGATAACCATTCTAATAATTTGCCAGGGTTATTTTCTTACAGTCTCTAAGGAGTTGTCAGGAAATAACTACATCTTAATTACGATTTGTATCGTGACGCGTAACGCGTAACGCGTGACGCGAGGATGATAACCATTCTAACAATTTGCCGGAGTTATTTTTCCTGCAGTCCTTAGTGAATAGTGAGTAGTCAACAGTGAAAAGTAAGTAAAATTCAAATTTTTTGACTTTTCACTCTGAATATTCTGTGATAAATTTCTTTTTCCATTGTATATAAAACCAACTGTCATTTTTTAACGCAATCTTATCTGTTATTTTACCTTTTAATGACTTGATTTTTTTGAAAAATGAGCTAAAATTAAACAGTGGGCACATAGCAAGTAATAAGTTTAATTATTTTACCTCCCGTTACGTGTCACGATTTATATGACAGAAAAACATAAGATAAAAAGAAAAGAAGATATTTCTCTATACAGGTCATTATTCAATGAAATGAGTAATTCCTTTGTACTCAGCGAGATTATTTATCTCCATGATGGTTCTCCCCGGGATTATCTTATTCTTGATGTAAACCCTGCTTTTGAAGAATTTACGGGATTAAAAAAAGATGATGTTGCAGGTAAGACTTTTATGGAACTATTTCCCGGAGCCGGAAAATACTGGTTTGAACAATTCAGAACTGTTGTTCTCACAGAAAAACCTGCCCGTTTTGAGGGCTATTACGGAGGAACCCGTAAATATGCAGATGTAATTGCTTATATACCTCAAAGGGGACAGCTTGCAGTAATGCTGACAGATATTACAGAAAAGAAGAAAATGGAAAAGGCCCTCAGAGAAAGTGAGGAAAAATATAGAACTCTTACAGAAGCTGCAGAAGATTGTATTTTCGTCATTAATAAAGAAGACTGTGTGGAATTTGTAAATACCTATGCGGCAAGACAGCTCAGAACAACACCTGAAAAAATAAAAGGTCAACCCAGGTCTTATCTGTTTCCTCCCGCACTGGCAGAGAGGCAGAAGTTTTTTTTAGATAAAGTTTTTGAAATAGGACGGCCTGTTCGCACTGAAAACAAAGATCACCTGGGAGGTCACGATGTATGGTTGAGTAATAATCTGGTACCTCTGAAAAATGAAAAAGGGGATGTTCGTGCTGTTATGGGATTGTCCCGTGATGTGACGGAAAGTAAAAAAACAGAAGAATCCCTGAGAGCAAGTGAAGAACGGCTGAAACTTGTCCTTGAAGCAACCAATGACGGATACTGGGACTGGAATATAGCTACAGGAACTGCCTATTTCAGTCCCCGTTATTATACTATGCTCTGCTACGAACCGGATGATTTTCCCTCAGATTATAAAAGCTGGATAAAACTGATTCATCCTTACGATCGTGAAGAAATTATAAATAAACTGGACAGACATTTTAAAAATAAAGAAGATTTTCTTACTATAGAATATCGTATTAAAGCAAAATCAGGAGAATGGAAATGGATAAGGGGGAGAGGAAAGGTTGTGGAACGGGATAAAGATGGCAATTCAGTGAGAATGGTTGGGACAAATACTGATATTACCGGACAGAAAGAAGGTGAGAGAAAACTTCGTTTGAGTGAAGAGAAATTCTTTAAAGCTTTCAATACCAGCCCTGATTCTATGTCTATTACCAGGCTTTCTGACGGGAGATTCCTGGAAATAAACCGGGGTTTTATAAAATTACATGGCTATACACAGGATGAAGTTACAAACAAGACATCACTGGAACTTAATATATGGTCAAAACCGTCGGAACGGAGGAAATTAATAAATATATTAAAAACTTCCGGCGAGGTGACAGGTATGGAAATAAATTTCCTGAAAAAAGACGGTTCTTCTGTTACAGGACTTATGTCGGCAAATATTTTGAATCTTAATGATGAAGAGTGTATCTTTTCTGTAGTAAGGGATATTACGGAAAGAAAAAAACTGGAGGCTCAACTGATTCAGGCACAGAAAATGGAGGCAATAGGTCAGCTTGCAGGAGGTATAGCCCACGATTTTAATAATATTCTCACAGGTATTCTTGGCTATGCAAATATGCTCAAGCTGGAAGCCAGAGATGATGAGCTTGTATATGAAGCAGCAGTAACAATAGAAAAAGCAGGAGAAAGGGCAGCAGAACTGACCAAACAGTTACTCGGTTTTGCCAGAAAGGCAAAACATCGAAACAGCAGAGTAGATTTAAATGATATTGCCTGTGAGGTTATAAACCTTTTGAACAGAACTATCGAAGAAAATATTACTATTATTTCTAAGTTAGATACTTTTAAAGCAATAGTTCTTGGAGATTCAGGACAGTTACAGCAGGCCATAATTAATCTGGTCGTAAATGCCAGAGACGCTATGCCTGACGGCGGAAAATTAATTCTGGAAACAGAGAAAATTTGTTTTGATGAAAAATATTGTCTTAATCATGTAGGACTTGCTCCCGGTGAATATGTAAGATTTTCTGTCGTTGATACAGGAACAGGTATAGCGGAAGATATACAGGAACATATCTTTGAACCGTTTTTTACTACAAAAGAACAGGGGAAAGGCACAGGTATGGGTCTTGCCATGGTGTACGGAATAGTAAAAGATCATGGCGGAACTATAAGGGTTTCCAGTGAAATAAATAAAGGCACATCCTTTCATATATATCTGCCTTTAAATTCCAGAAAAGCTGTGGAGAAAAAACGAAAAGATAATTTGATCCGTGGCAGAGGGAAGATCATGCTTGTCGAGGACGAAAAAGTTGTTCTGGATATTACTTGCCTTGCATTGAAAGGACTTGGTTATGAAGTTGTACCTGTCAGAGACGGCAGAGAAGCACTTTCTTACTATGAAAAGTCCGGCAATACTATTGATCTTATTATTATGGATCTTGTAATGCCTGAAATGGGAGCAGAAGAGTGTATAAAAGCATTGAGAAAACTTAACAGTTCTATTCCTGTTATCCTTTCAACAGGCTATGCCCCTGTCGGGAAAGTCAGAGAGATTATTGATGACGGCTGCAGATTTATTCAAAAACCATACAGTATTCAGGAGTTATCTGAAGTGATTGCCATGGCAATGAAAGGTGAAGCAAATTGAGTTTAAAATGGAACAAAAACTTAAAGAATTGCTTGAATTAAATCAGAAAATAATTAATTCTTCTTATATGGGTATTGCTGTTTATAATGCTGATTCAGGCCTTTGTGTTCTTGCCAATAATAGTCTGGCATCCATGGTTGGCGGCAATCAGGACGAATTACTTAAACAAAATTTTCGAAACCTTGACTCATGGAAGAAATCCGGTATGGATAAGATGGCTGAAAAAGCACTGGCTACCGGTAAAGAAATTTCCAATATATTTTATATAGAGACAACGTTTAATAAAAAAATTTATCTGGAATGTACCTTTAGCTCTTTTACCAGTAACGGAGAAGAGCATTTGTTGTTTATAGCCAGTGATATTACCGGCAAAAAGTTAATTGAAAACAAACTGATAGAGAGTGAAAAAAAATATCGCCACCTGATTGAACTTGCCCAGGAAGGTGTATGGGTAATTGATTCTGAAGGGTATACGACTTTTGTAAATCCCTGTATGGCAGAAATGCTCGGATATACCGGAGAAGAGATGACTGGTAAACATATTTTTTGCTTTATCGATGAACGACATATAAGTATTGCCAGGAACAGACTTGAAAGACGCAGACAGGGTGTTAAAGAACAGCATGAGTTTGAATTGCGCGGAAAAGACGGAAAACGTATTTATACAATTATGTCATCGTCACCTGTTATAGATGAAGAAGGTAATTATAACGGCGCTATTACCCTGGTAAAAGACATAACAGAAAGAAAAACTATGGAGAATTCCCTTAATATTAATAATCAAATTGCCAGCGTATTTCTTACTTCTGATTCATACGAAATGTACGGGGAAATACTGGAAATTATTCTAAAAGTATTAAATAGCGAATATGGTCTCTTTGGTTTTATTAATGAAAGAGGAGATTTTGTCTGTCCTTCAATGACCAGGGATATATGGGATAAATGTCGGACTGCAGATAAAAATATCATTTTCCCGAAAGAAAAATGGGGAGGAATCTGGGGGCGGTCTCTTATGGAGCGTAAAACATTGTATTCAAATGAGTCTTTTAATGTACCGTCCGGTCATATACCATTGACCAATGCACTGATTGTACCCGTACTCTATCAGGAGAAATTGATAGGTCTCGTTGGTGTGGCCAACAGGAAAGAAGGGTATAAGGATTTTGACGCAGGTTTGCTTGAATCTATTGTAGAATTTATTGCTCCTGTATTAAAGGCCAGACTTGACAGTGACAGATTTGAGAAATCGTTAATCGAAAGTGAAGAGAAATTAAATTTACTCATAAAATCAATGGATAATATGATTTTTCAACTGGATAAAAACGGAATATTTCTGTCATATTATACAGGTGCTTCTGATAAAAATAATTTATATGTCCTGGAGGACATTTTTATCGGTAAATCCTTTAAGAGAGTATTGCCTTTAGATGTTGCAATAAAATTGGATGAAGCTATGAAAGGGATACTGTCTGACCATAAGACCAGATCCTTTGATTATTCTATGAAGGTTTCCAGCAAATCAAGATGGTTTAATGCAACTGTTTCAATATATAAAGATATTAAAGGCGAATACGGCGGATTTACATGTGTGGTAAGGGATATAACTGACAGACATCATGCAGAAGAAGCACTCAAAGAAAGTGAGAAAAAATATAAAACTCTGTATGATTCTTCCAGAGATGCAATAATGATTGTAAAACCGGAAAAAGGATTTATAAACGGGAACCATGCCACTATAGAGCTTTTTTCCTGTAAAAACGAAGAGGAATTTATAAATCAATCTCCTGCCAGTTTATCTCCTGAATATCAGCCAGACGGGAAACTATCTTCCATAAAGGCTCTGGAGATGATGGCAATAGCAATGGAAAAAGGTTCCCATTTCTTTGAATGGAAACATAAAAAGTTAGACGGAAAAGAATTCTTTGCTACAGTGCTCTTAAATAGACTGGAGTTATATGGTGAAAATCTTTTACAGGCCACGGTTCGCGATATTACAGTTTATAAACAGGCGGAAGAAGCATTACGGGCATCTGAAGAAAAATACAGGAGTCTTGTTGATAATATAGGTACAGGTGTTGTGCTCATAAGCCGGGATATGGAAATACTTACCCTGAATAATCAGATGAAATTATGGTTTCCTCATATAGATGTTTCTGCAAAACCTGTCTGTTATAAAAAATTTAATAATCCTCCCGGGAAACATATATGTCCCTATTGTCCTGCCGTTAAAACACTTCGCGACGGACAGGTCTATGAGTCCATTGCGGAAACACCGGTAGGGGAGAAGATTATGGTTTACAGAATTATTTCTTCTCCTGTCATAGATAAAGACGGCTCCATAGTAGCGGCAATAGAAATGGTTGAAGATATTACAGAGAGAAAAAAAGCAGAGAATGAATTAATAGAACAGACTATGGCCAGGAATGTTGCAGAAGCAGCAAATAAAGCTAAAAGTGAAATTCTGTCCAATATAAGTCATGAATTAAGAACACCTCTGAACTCCATACTGGGCTATGCCAGATTGCTTATGGCAGATGAAAAACTGACGGCAGAGCAAAAGAGAGGAATGGCTATTATTGAAAAAAGCGGTGTTCATCTGCTCGCTCTGATTAACGATATTCTGGATATTTCCAGGATAGAAGCAAAGAAAATGGAAATTTTGAATAATCCCTTTGACCTGAAAAAGATGCTCTACATGATTGAACATATGATAAAAGTGAAAATTATGGAAAAAAATCTTTCATTTCATTTTGAATATGACAGAGATCTCCCTGATTATGTTTTGGGAGATGAAAAAAAGATAAGTCAGATTTTACTTAATCTTCTCGGTAATGCCGTTAAATTTACCCATCAGGGAAGTATAGGTCTGAAAGTAAAAAGAATGGATAAAAAGATTAAATTTCAGGTGGAAGATACGGGGATTGGAATACCGGAGGATAAGGTGGATATAATTTTTTCTCCCTTTCAGCAATTATCAGGACATTTGAAGAAAAGCGAAGGCACCGGTCTTGGCCTCGCTATAAGTCGTGAACTGGCAGAGCTTATGGGAAGTAAACTGAATGTAGAGAGTATTATCGGTAAAGGAAGTAAATTCTGGTTTGAAATAGAACTAATATCTCAGAGGCCTCTCTTAACAGGGAGGGACTGTAAAGAAGAAATAATCACAGACTTTGATAAAGCATTCAATGAGCAATTGCCTGACTTGGATGAGGTAAAACTGCCGGTGGAAATCGTGAAAAATTTATTTTATATAAGTGAAAAAGGCGATTTCAGAGCTATAAAAAAAGAACTGAACAGGATTAAATCTCTTGATAAATCATATGAACCTTTTTATAAAAAAGTGAAAAAACTGGTTGATGGATTTGAACTTGAGAGATTAAATAAACTGCTGGAGTCTTATGTCGGGAAATAGCCTCTGTCATAATACGAAATTGCTCCGGTTCCGTCTTACCAATCACCCGTCACATATTCCACGAATCAATTACATCCTTAAAATTTTCTTTTATCTTCAGAAGAATGGAAGGTAAATCTTTTTCCGTTATGCCGAGTTTCTCCCATGCAGTGGTAGTAATATTACTTACAAGAGGATCGGAACTTGTGCCTAAAGCCATGGCTTTTGCTATCTGATTTCCTGCATATACACTGTATATGAGTAATTCTGCTTCCTCTCTGTTTTCCAGTTTCCCGGTAAAGGAAGGAAATTGTTCCGGATTATGATGAAGACTTATACTGCAGGCGAGCTCTTTAGGGAAATGCCATTTCTCTGCAATAAAACTGCCCAGGTCTGAATGATCAAATCCCAGTAATTCTCTTTCCGATTCACTTTCTGTTAATAGTTTATTCCCCTTTATCTTCTCTATGATCTTTTTTGTATCTTCAGGAAAATTAAGAAGAAGAATTATCTTGCCTATATCATGAAGAATGCCGCCCATAAAAGCTTTTTCCTGAATAAGAGGATTTTTCCCCGTAAGGAGTGATTTCGAAGCAATGGCACAGCCGATACTGTGATGCCAGAGTTTCTGAACATCAACGGCCCGGCTGGTGTTTGCGGTAAATATGCCTGATACTGAAACTGTTACTGCAAGATTTCTTATTGTATTGAAGCCAAGGACAGTGATGGCTTTTTTCAGTGTGCCTACCATGTATGAAAGACCGTAGTAGCTTGAATTGGCAAGCTTAAGAATTTTTGCCGTAAGGGCAGGATCTTTTTCAATTATAGTGTTTACTGTATCTATAGTAACGGATTTGCTGTGGAGAACACGATTAAGATTCAGCAGTATATCGGGCAACACCGGAAGATCCTTTATTTTAAGCGTGTTTATTTTGTTCACTATCGAGTTTCTCCTTCGCTTCTATTTTCAAAATTTCATTGAACAGAAGGAGATTCATGGAGTCAGAAGGAAATTCACGGAATCTCCCGAGAATTTCTTCTTTTATTGCTTCTTCTGCTTTTTCTACTTCTTCCTTTGAAAAAACTCTTTTTTTTCTTGCTTCTTCTACGGGTACCCTGGTGATATTATAACGAAGAAGACTTTTTTTTAAAGAATCACTTACAGCAGTTCCTTTCGCCACAAGACGCTGGGAAGAAGAACTGTATATATCCTGTGCTATGACCATATCTTCTGTTATTTCTTCTATGGAAATTATGTTCATTCAGCGGGTTTCTCCTGTTTTTTTGTTTTTATAAAAATGCCTTCCTTTGAAGGATCCAGTATAGAATAACGTTTTATGGCATTTATATACTTTTCATTCAGTTCTGTACCTTTCCATAAAAAAGGAAAGCCACTTCCGCTTACAATATCCCTTGAAAGAGTCATTCCTGCCTTTAAATCTTCTATATGAAATTCCTGTTCAAGAATACTCGGAGAAGGTAATTGTTCATGATAAAGTTCCGTTGCCGCTTCTTCAATAAGATGATATAACTGGGGGTCAAATTTCCTTACAAGCTCTTCTTTTAATTTGCTCATAGCAAATCTTATTACATTATCTCCTCTGAATTTTCCCATGGTTCTATCCATAAAATCCGCCGCCGCAATAATCCTTGACCCTAAAGGTATATCTTTGCCCATCAATTTATCAGGAAAACCCTGGCCATTAAATCTTTCATGGTGATGTCTTATAAGTATTCCCGCATCTCTCATATCTTCTACAGGATCAATAACTGCCTGGGCTCTTATGGGATGAAGCATATATTCTTTCATATCTCTCGCTGTCATATCATCGAAATCTTTCGTAAGAAGAGGATCACTGAGACCTATTTTCCCTATATCATGAAGGAGAGAAGCTATATTTATATTTTTTATTTCTTCTTCCGGCAGTTTCATTTTTCTTGCTATTTTCACAGACATTTCACAGACATTTTTGGAATGATTTCTGATAGAGGTGTTACGCAGTTCAAGAAGCTTGGAAAAGGCTATGATTGTATCATCGAAATTTTCTTTCAATCTCTGGTTTTTAGCCACGATATCTACAGTCTGTTCCTGTACTATTCTGGCAAGTTTCATATTCCATTGTTTCAGTGCTTCGTTCTGCTTGCTTACAATTTCTGAAAGCCTCTGGTTTTCTTTAGTGAGATTATATCTTTTAACTGCATCTTTTATGACACAGATAAATTCCTCATCATCCCATGGTTTGGATATATATCTGTAAGCTCCGCCCCTGTTTATTGCGGCTATAGCTACTTTTATGTCAGAATAACCTGTAAGCATTATCCTTACAGCATCAGGTAATAACTTTTTTGCCTCTTCAAGTAATTCCACTCCTGTCATGCCCGGCATACACATGTCTGAAACAATAACAGCAATGTCTCTTTTGTCATTCATTACCCTTAGAGCTTCTTTCCCGGAAGAAGCAGTCGTAATATTTAATTCTTCATCTTCCAGCAATCTTCTCAGGCTTCTTAATATATTTAATTCATCATCTACAATCAATATTTTGGGAAGCATTGAAGTTCCATTCATTTTTCACACCTCGTTAAAAAATCAATATATTTATTGAGGTAAGCATAAATAATATACTCGTGACGCGTAACGCGTGACGCGTGACGGGAGGAAAACCTCTGTTAAATGCTTATGCTCAGGTCAGTAAT
Organism: uncultured Synergistia bacterium; assembly: GCA_964431735.1. Taxonomy (GTDB): domain Bacteria; phylum Vulcanimicrobiota; class SpSt-956; order SpSt-956; family JAKJGF01; genus CALARM01. The sequence goes on from CAYSLJ010000001.1 coordinate 112,749, forward strand.
TCATCTCATCAAAAACCAGTATAATCCCTTCCTGCCCGTCAGGACTCTGCATAAATACACCGCTGATTTTAATAGATTTACCGTTTAATAATATTATTTCCCGGAGATATTTATTCCGGATAACTCTGTCTGTAAAATTATTTAAATCTTCTTCAAATATATCCTTTCTGTCTGTACCTATCATAATCCTTCCTGTATCTCCAAAAAAATCCATTACTTTCCTGTTACATTGTACTATCATGTCATCAATATCTATTCCTATTACCCCTTCAGGCAATGAATCCAGTATATTCTGAGCTATTGAAAGAACTCTGTTCTGAAACGTAAGTTCAGAGGTCCTTTCTGAAACTATCCTTTCAAGATTCGCATTCAATTCCATCAGTTCTCTGTTCTTTTCCCTGAGTTCCTCTGCAAGTTTCAGATTTTTCTTATTAAGACAATACCATTCTATGGAATTGGCTATAGTAATCTTCAGATCATCATCATTCCATGGTTTCGGTATGAATTTATATATCTGCCCTTCATTTATGGCCTCAACTATGGACGCAGTATCTGCATAACCTGAAAATACAATCCTTACTGTATCAGGCCACTTACGGAAGACCCGTCCCAGGAATTCCACTCCGTTCATTCCCGGCATTTTATAATCACTTATTACCAGATGAACAGGATATTCATTTTCAAGAACAGAAAGTCCCTCTTCTCCTGAATTTGCAGTAAGTATTTCATAATCATCATCCATAAAAAGTCTTTCTATGGCTTTAAGGACATTTCTCTCATCATCTACAAACAGAATTTTTACTGGATCGTTCATAAATTATTTCTCCTGTTGTGACGTGTAGTAATCGTGACGCGTAACGTGTAACGCGTGACGGGTGGTTCGTGACGCGTGATAATCGTGACGCGTGATGTGTAATGCGTGATGCGTGTTTTACCGATACCGGGCAACCACAGTGGGTCGCCCCTACTACTCACCCTTCACCATTCACTTTTCACTTTTCACTACTCACTTTTCATTTTTCACTACTCACTCTTCACCCTTCACTACTCACTACTCACTACTCACTCTTCACTTTTCACTACTCACTCTTCACCCTTCACTACTCACTACTCACTACTCACTCTTCACTTTTCACTCTTCACTACTCACTACTCACTTCTACCGGTATCTTCACAGTAAACACAGTTCCTTTCCCTGCTGTACTTTCCACCGTAATATCTCCCTTATGTTTTTTTATTATATCATAGATAATACTCAGGCCGAGGCCTGTGCCTGCGCCGACTTCTTTTGTAGTAAAAAAAGGTTCGAAAATCTTATTTAAATGTTCTTCTTTTATGCCGCATCCCGTATCTCCTATGGATATACATACATAGTCGCCGTCATGCCATGTTTTTATAAAAATTTCGCCCTCTTTTTCTATAGCCTGAGACGCATTTACAAGTAAATTCATAAATACCTGGGTTAACTGCTGCGGATAACATTTTATCTGCGGTATAACTCCGTATTCTTTTATTACTCTTGCTTTATACTTGATTTCATTCCATACTATGTTCAATGTACGATCAATAGATTCATTTATATCTGCATGCCTGAGAGCGGCTCCCTCATCAAGCCTTGAAAAACTTTTTAAATCCTGGACTATTTTCGCTACTCTTTCTGTACCATCAAGAGATTCTTTTATAAGTTCTTTTATGTCTTCTGTAATATAATCAATTTTTAACTTTTTTCTCTTTCCTGAAAGTTCCTCAATAGATGACGTTATCTTAAATTCCTTTATAACGTCTGACTGGGCTTCCATGAATTCAAGGAATTTATTTATGTATTTTTCAAGGGATCTCAGGTTTCCTCCTATAAATCCTATAGGATTATTAATTTCATGTGCTATTCCTGCAGCGAGCTGTCCAATGGACGCCATCTTTTCCGACTGAAGAATTCTTGACTGGGCAGATTTCAGCTCATTATAGGCAATTTCAAGCTCTTTTCTGGCTTTTTCCGTTCGTTCCTTTTCTTCTATAAGTAAATGTTCTGTTTCCTTTCTTTTGGTAATATCGCGGGCACTGGAGAGAATTGCTTCCCTGTCTTTATAATCTATAAGGCGGCAGTTTACCTCTGTAGGAATAACAGTTCCGTTTCTTTTTACATGGATTGTTTCAAAATAAAACTGACCTTTTTCATGAAGTACTGAAATTATTTCTTCCAGTTTTAAGACATCATCGTGCAGATGTATATCAGAACGTGTCATGTGTAAAAATTCTTCCCTCTTATATCCGAAGCGATCGCATGCTATATGGTTTACTTCAAGAAATGTTCCTTCAAGATCATAAATAAAAATAGCATCGTTTACACTGTCAAAAAGGGTTCTGTATCTTTTTTCACTTTCAAAGAGTTCTTTACGGGTATTCTGTTTTTCAATTGCTCTCTTAATCATTATGAGCAGTTGGTCGATACTGTATGGTTTCTGTATGTAACCATAGGCCCCCAGGTTGATGGCTTCAACGACTGCTTCCTGTGAAACGTTACCTGTAAGAATAATAAATTCTGTATATTCTTCTTCTTTTTTTATTTCTCTCAATACATCAATACCTGACATGTCTTCAAGCATAATGTCCAGAAGCACTAAATCAGGTGTTTCCTTTTTGATAAGATTTATGGCTTTTTGCCCGCAATCAACTGCCAGTGTTTCATAACCGTAATAGACAAGTATATCCGAAATGGTTTTTCTGACAGATGCTTCATCATCTACTATAAGAATGGTATTCATTTTTCACCTCCCGGAAATATTAAGGTGAAAACACTTCCCTTTCTTCCATTACTCTCTACTGTTATTGTTCCTCCGTTTACTTCTACAAGTTTTTTTGTCACAGCAAGCCCCAGACCTATGCCTCTGGATTTAGTCGTAAATAGAGGTTCGAAAATTTTCTCTATATGTTCAGGCTTAATACCACAACCTGTATCTATTATAGAAATATGCAGAAAATCTCCTTCTTTTTTCCCTTCTATGAAAACCTCTCCTCCTTCAGGCATGGCCTGACAGGCATTGATTATAAGATTTTCCATTATCTGCACCATATGAGTTCTGTCAGCGCAGATTGTATAATCTATATTTCTATTAATTATCTTTATATTTTCATCAAAAGTTCTTCTTTTCATCAATTCTTCCATAAAGTCTGGAAAAAATAATTTTTCACTCAAAGTAACAGGTTCTATTCTGGAAAAATTTAAAAGATCTGAAATAATCCTTTCTGATCTCTGAACTTCCAAAGAGATCATATTTAAATATTCTTTTACACAGTCAGGAGAGTCTTCGAGAACCATATTAAGATAATAAATGGCATTATTAATTACTCCCAGAGGATTACGCAATTCATGTCCTACAGAGCCTGCAAGCTGACCTGTTACTGCAAGCTTCTCCTGTCTTATAAGTTTCTCCTGTGTCTCCCTTAATTCTTTATTCTTCAATTCCAATTCTTTTTTACTCTCCAGAAGATTTATTTCCTGTTTTTCTCTATCCAGAATATTAGAAAGGAGCCTTTTTACTTCCATTTCTTTCCTGCCTGGTTTTAAAAATTCTTCTGTAGGTATATAATAAAAATTCTTGCATACAGTATCTTTAAAAATAACTGTAGGATGGGTTCTTATGACATTTGTAATAATATCAGCACTGAAACGTTTTAAATTATACTGGCATATGGCAAGAGCATGGAAATATGGAAAAAAATCATTCAATTTCGCCTCATATTCTATCAATCTTTCCACTCCAGGGTCTCCACAAAGAGCCCATGTCATTTCTCCTGTAACTCTGAGAGCAGAAAAACCTTCTCCAAGGGCTATATTCACACTTTCTTTCAGGACGTCTATCATTCCGTCTGGATCGAAAAAACCATTTTTGAGATAGGATTCCTGTTTTGTAATGACTGCAAGCTGTCGTGATAACAGATATTTTTCCGTATCAATACCATAGGATTTCATAGCGTCTATTACCTGAGAACCAGTGTTTTCATCTGCAATATAAACACATTTTTCTCCTCTTTTCAATCCTATGCTCATAAAAGGTATAACAGAGGCAAACTGTTCTTCCTGTGTTTCATAAATAAGGCATAGATGATCATGAAATGAAAGGTTCTCCAGAGAATTTATAATGTTAATCTTCATAAAAAAATACTCTCCTGCTTAATGGATTTTATAAAAAGTTACTTTTTATAAAGCATTTCTACTCTGTTTTACAAGGGTTTTGAACATGGTCTTCAATTTTTCATGTTTTTTAATATTCAGAGTCTCTATCATTTTTTTCACAGGGAAAGACTTATATATACATGCATAAGCACCTGATGACAGAGAATAATTTATATCTGAAGCCATTTCAATACCATCATCTACTATAAGAATAAAAGGGATTTTATTCTTATTATTTCTTCTGTACAGGAAAAATCAGAGTAAAACTACTTCCCAGTCCTTCCTGACTTTCTGCTGTTATAGTTCCTCCGTTAATTTCCATAAGGTTTTTGCATACAGTAAGCCCCAGTCCTATACCTCTTGCTTTTGTCGTAAATAAAGGTTCAAAAATTTTATCCATATATTCTTTTTTTATACCATATCCCGTATCTTTTACAGAGATACAAATCCTGTTATCTCTCAAATATGCTTCAAATAAAACTCTGCCTCCTTCCGGCATGGCCTGGTAGGAATTCAGAACAATATTATGTAAAACCTGAGAAATCTGTCTGTAATCTATGAATATGTAAGGAAGATTATCTTCTATATTCTTTATAATTTCTATATTATCAGGTTTTTTTTCTCTTTTTACTACATCATCAATAAGCATTGATATGTCAAATTCCTCTTTTTCTAAAGCTTTAACTCTTGACATATCCAGAAGAGAAGAAACTATTTTTTCCGATCTTTTTACTTCCGATGAAATAATATCCAGATAGGTCATGGTAATCTCACCTGAAAGGGTATTCTGAAGAAAATATACTGCATTTGAAATTACTCCCAGTGGATTACGTAATTCATGACCCACACCTCCTGCAAGCTGCCCCAGAATTGCCAGTTTTTCCTGTTTCAGAAGCTGTTCCTGTGCTTCCTTGAGTTCCTGTGTCTTCTGCTCCACAAGTTGTTTCAAATCTCTAGAAAAATCTCTGAGCTTTTCTTCTGTACTCTTTAATTCAATAAGATTTATATATCTTTCTATAGCATATCTTATAGAACGGCTTAAAAGTGAAGGCTCCAGTTTCTGTTTCGGTAAATAATCCTGTGCTCCTATACTTACTGCCGCCATTGCCATCTCCCTGTCATCAAGACCTGTAAGAATAACTACAGGTATTCTTACCCTGTTATAAACACTGCGGAATGTATCAAGTCCCTTTGAATCAGGTAAAGATAGATCGAGAAGAATAATATCCAGAGGCTTTTCTTTTATAATCTTTAAACCTTCCTGAAGGGTTTCAGCCTTATATAAAACAGAAGATAAATGCTCCTCTGAAAGCAGTTCTTCTATAAGAAATCTGTCTGCGCTGTCATCTTCAATCAATAATATTTTTAATGGAGATCTTAACATTTCTTGTACCTCGAAGGCAGTTTTACAATGGTAAACCAGAAATTTTCTACATTCTTGACTACCTTGACAAATTGATTAAAATCAACAGGTTTTGTAATATAACAGTTGGCTCCCAGATGATAACTCCTGAGAATATCTTCACCTACCTGTGAGGTAGTAAGAATGATAACAGGAATATCCTTCAACGTTTCATCCTGTTTTATTTCTGCAAGAACTTCTCTGCCGCTTTTCTTTGGCATATTCAAATCCAGAAGGATAAGATCTGGCAGTGGAGCATCTATGTATGGTTCTTTTCTGTGAAGATAATTCATGGCCTCCACTCCGTCTCTTACGACATGAAGATTTATTACAAGCTTGCTGTCTTCAAGGGCTTCTCTTGTAAGTTCCACATCTCCTTCGTCATCTTCTACAAGAAGAATGTTCATTAAATCAGACATTTATAAAGCTCCTTTCTATTATGATGTTTATTGATATTATTTAGTAAAGTGTAATGTGTGCCAGGCAGAATTCCCCCTCTCACGACTCAGGGCGTTTTAATAAACGCCCCTACTTACGACTCACCCTTTTAGGTATGGCAAAAGAAAAAGTAGAGCCTTTCCCGTAAATGGAATCAATCATCATGTATCCTCCATGTCTTTCCACTATCTTTTTACATATTGAAAGACCTATACCTGAACCTTCGTATTTTTCTTTTGTATGGAGTCTCTGGAAAACACCGAAGATTCTTTCAAGATACTGATTTTCAATACCTATTCCGTTATCTTCTACAGATATAACCCATTCCTGTTCATTCTCCTCTGAATAAACCTTTATAAGAGGAGGATTTTCACTATGAAACTTTATGGCATTAACTATAAGATTCTGCATTACCTGACGGAGTTGAATGGTATTTCCTGTAAGGACAGGGAGATTTTCTGATACTATTCTGGCATCTTCTTTTTTTATCAAAGTCTGAAGATCCTTCAGAAGATCATCTAAAAGTTCTTTCATATTAACTTTTTCAAAAACCATGTCACCTCGACCTGCCCTTGAAAACATAAGCAGATCATTTATAAGAGACTGCATTCTTTTTGCTCCGTCTACTATATAGTACATATATTTCTGTGCCTTTTCATCAAGCCTGTCTTTATATTTTCTGTCTAAAAGCTCTGTAAAACTCGATATTTTCCGGAGAGGTTCCTGAAGATCATGGGACGCCACATAGGCAAACTGTTCTAAGTCATAATTGGAACGGGTAAGTTCTGCCATAGTTTTCTTTAAATTCTCTTCTGCCTCTTTTTTTTCTGTAATATCCCAGAATATACCGAGTAAACCTGTTGTCTGACTGTTTTTGTCTTTTATTGGAGTTTTTACTGTATTTACATAAAATTCCTGTCCCTTTTTCACATACTTCTCTTCGAATTCAACGGTTTTCCCTTCTTCTATAATTTTTCTGTCATCGAAACGATATTTTTCAGCCAGTTCAGAGGGATAAAAGTCATAATCATTCTTCCCGACTATTTCTTCCGGTTTAATCTTTAAATCTGCAGCATAATTATCATTGCAGTAAATATAATTTAAATCCCTGTCTTTATGAAATATCTTCTGAGGGATATTTTCAAGAAGCATCCTGTGCTCTGTTTCAGCAGCCCAGAGGGCATATTCTGTTTTTCTTCTTTCTATCATCTTTCCCGTTTCTCTTGCAATAGTATCGAGTAAATCGTATTCTTCTCTGATAAATGGTTCTTTCCCATTACAGCAGATTTCAATAAAACCTTTCTTCTCGCCAAATACCATAAGGGGGCCTGTTATTTTTATATTAGAATCGCTGAAATCAGTGCTTTTAAACTCGAAGTCATCAAATATAATTCTGGCACAGGTAAGAGAAGGTTCTCGAAAGGCCGGAGGAAATAAATCCAGAACTTCTTCGAGTATTTCTTCAGGTGTTTTATTGGCATCAGACAGTAATCTCGTAACATTATAAAGACAGGACATTTCTTTTACCCTTTCATTCAGTTCCAGACTTTTTCTTTCCAGTTCTTCCGTTCTTTCTTTTACCATTTCTTCCAGTTTTCCCCTGTGTTTTTCCAGATCCATTTCTGCCCTTTTACGTTTAAGAACTTCTACAAATATTATTGCAAGTTGCTCTACTGTTTCCTGATCGTAAATACTGTATCCTCCCTCTTTATTTGCCAGAGCAATCATACCGAAGGTTTTATCTTTTTCTTTCAATGGAACACCCAGAAAAGATGTGAGAGGGGGATGGCCTTCCGGAACACCGGTGCTTGCAGGATGTCTGGAAGGATCATTTGTCAGGAGAGATTTTTCTTTTTTAAAAACCTCTCCCCAGAGTCCTCTTATCTCCAGATTTTTCAGCAGTAAAAGTTCTTCTGTAGCACCGATACGGCAGTTTTTCCATCCTGTATCACTGATAACATTACAGTCATACCGTCCGTCTTTATTTATTTCTCCTGAAAAAGCAAATTTACTGTGTGTTAATTCTTCTGCTACAGAAAGAAATTTCTGTGCTATATCAATCTCATCTTTACATATAATGGCTTCTCTGAAAATTCTGTTTATACCATTCATTAAAGCGCTCTGCCTTAAAAACTTTTCCTCAGTTATTTTTCGGTCTGTAACATCATAACCTATATTTAAAAGTCCTGCACTTCTGCCATTCTTATCCTTTAAGGTTTTTGAATACCATTCAATATAAAGCTCCTGCCCTTTCCAGGTAATGATGGTATTTACATTGCCGCGAACATCCATATCTTCAATGGCAATTAAAAATATCTTCTTAATATCTTCTCTGTCTTTTTCCGGAAGAAAGGCGGAAAACCATTCCTTCCCTTTCATGTCCTCCAGTGAATAACCGGTCAGTTCTTCCATAAAGGGATTGAAATAGAGAATAAATCCTTTACTGTCAAGAACAAGGATGATAACCTTTGCTGTTTCAATAATATTTACGGCAAAATCTTTTTTTTGAATAAAATTCGAGATTTCTCCAGAGTTTAACATATCCATTATTCTCTTCCATTCTTTATAAATTTCTGTACAGTTTCCGAAAGTTTTTTAATTCCTACAGGCTTTTCAAGTATTTCTTTTATACCTGTTTCTGTACATCTCACCGTAGTAAGAGAATCAAATAAACCTGTACAGATTATTACAGGCATATCAGGACGAATCTTTAATATTTCAGAGGAAAGAGATAGTCCTGTAAGTTCCGGCATCGTATAATCTGTAATAAGAAGATCAAAATCATGTGGATTGGATTTAAACGTAGCAAGTGCTTCCGGAGCAGATGTTTTTGCCGTGACAGTATAACCGAGTTTTGCAAGCATCTGTTCTGTAAAGTGAGCTATATCTTTTTCATCATCTACAAAGAGTATGCGGCCTTTTCCTGAAACTATTGTATCACAGGTCTCTTCCTTTACTGTTTCCGTATCATTAACTGAAGGAAAAAATATGTTGAAAACAGTACCTTTTTCCGGTTCACTGTATACAGTAATAAAACCTCCATGATTTTTAACAATACCATGAACAACAGAAAGGCCCATACCTGTTCCTTCTCCTCTTTCTTTTGTAGTAAAAAAAGGCTCGAAAATTCTATCCAGAACTGCTTTCCCCATACCATGACCTGTATCTTTTACGGACAATTGTATATATGCTCCCGGTTTGAGTTCAGAATAAGGATGGATGTCTTCAGATAGAAGTTCTGTATCAGCAAGACTTATTTCAAGAGTTCCTCCCAGGTTTTTCATCGCATGTCCTGCATTTGTGCAGAGATTTAAGATTACCTGATATATCTGGCCCGAATCGCCTTTAATATAGTTCCTGGATTTAATAGATTCTTTTATTTGAATTGTAGAAGGAAGAGTGGCTCTTATAAAAGCAATGGCTTCTCTGACAACGGAAACAGGTTTTATAGATTTTTTTTCTTCAGTATCATGACGGCTGAAGGTAAGTATCTGTCTTGCCAGTTCTTTTGCTCTGTTACTTGCTTTAAGAACTTTCTGAATAGATAGTCTTACAGGACTGTTATATTCCAGTTCACAGAGAGCCAGTTCTGAATAGCCTATGATACCTGAGAGAATATTTTATTAAAATCATGGGCAATACCTCCTGCAAGAAGCCCTAATGCATCCAGTTTTTGTATCTGAAAGAGCTGGTTATAAAGTTTTTCCCTTTCCTGTTCTGCTTCTTTCCTTTCCGTAATATCTCTTGCAGTACTCAGAATAACATTTTTCCCTCTGTAATCGATAATGCGGCTTTTTATTTCTACAGAAATAATTGTTCCGTCTTTACATCTGTGGGCAGATTCAAAAGAAATCTGATTTTTTAATAGCACCTGAAAGGTTCTGTCTTTTACGTAAAGACCATATTCAGATGTATCTATATCCAGAGGTTTCATCTTCAGCAATTCTTCTTTCGTATAACCAAGTCTTTCACAGGCCACCTGATTTACATCCAGAAAGTTTCCTTCCGGATCATGAATAAAAATGGCATCACTGGCATTATCAAAAAGGGTTTTATATCTATTTTCAGATTCCTTGAGCGCTTCCTCTGACTCTATCTTTTCTATGGCTCTTTTTATCATTATGATGAGTTGTTCTATTTCATAGGGTTTCTGAATATATCCATAGGCTCCCAGATTAATTGCTTTTATAGCAGAAGACTGGCTGGCATAACCTGTAAGTATTATACATTCCATAAATGGAAATTTCTCTTTAATATATTTTAATATATCCAGTCCTGACATGTCTTCAAGTTTCATATCCAGAAGTACGATGCACGGTTTTTCTTTTTTTGCCATTTCCAGTGCTTTTTCACCTGTGTCTGTAGAGATTGTTTCATATCCTCTGAACGCGAGTATATCGCTCAGAGTTCTTCTTATATTAAATTCATCATCAACAATAAGGATTTTTTTATTTTTATCCACCGTTACCCCCCCCCTTTTTTTCTGAAAAACCTTATAAGTTCATTATTTCTGATATTAAGAAGAGATTCCGATAGTTCCTTTATTGAAAAAGGCTTGTAAAAACAGCCGAATACTCCTGCTGTAATAGCCTTTTCTATCTTTTCGAACATAATATCCCCACAACCTGTTATCAGTATGACAGGTAAAAGAGGAAATTTTTCCCTGATCTTTGTAAATAATTGAAGACCATCTGTACCTCCCAGATTCATATCCAGGAGCACTACATCTGTCCTGCCGGTAATTACGTCAAAGAGATTTTCAGGCTCAGCTGTCCTGGTAATATTATAATTTCTTATTTTCAATAAATGCTCCAGAGCAGATGAGAATATGGGATCATCGTCTATAATGGCTATATTTTTCTCTTTTTGAAGAAAGGAGAGGAAATTCAGTATGAGATTTATATCCAGTGGTTTTGTAAGAACTGATATAACACCTTCTGACATGGCTTTTTCTATTATATTCTCGGAACTGTAGGCAGACATGAGTATTACAGGAATATAATTGAATTTTTCTTTTATAATCCTGTATAATTCAAGGCCGCTCATACCGGGCATTTTGATATCACTTATGACACAGTGAAATTCTTTATCTTTCAATTTTGAAAAAGCTTCTTTCCCGGACATGGACATATCTGCTTCATAACCTTTCAATTTCATAATATCAGAAAGGGTTTTGGCCATCATTGTATCATCATCTACTATGAGAATATTCATTGGTTCACCTCGTTCACAGGTAATGTCACAGTAAAAACAGTGCCTTTATATTCAGTACTTTTCACTTCTATTTTTCCTCCGTTTGCTTCAATAAGATTTTTACATATACAGAGTCCCAGCCCTATACCTCTGGATTTTGTAGTAAAAAGGGGCTCGAAGATTTTATTCATATTCTCTTCAGATATACCGCACCCTGTATCACCTATAGAAATGTTTATAGTATTGTTGACAGCTTCTGCCTCTATAATCAATTCCCCTCCCCGGGGCATGGCCTGACATGCATTGATGATTAAATTGCCGAATATCTGTACTATATGATTCCTGTCAGCATATATACATGGCACTTCTTCAGAAATTCTGTTTATTACTTTTATATGTTCCCCTATCCCATATTTTCCCGGCATATCAGAAAATATTTCCTGTAATGATATGTTAACTTTATCAATAGATTTTATACGGGCAAAATCCAGTAAATCACTTATAATCTTATCTGATTTTTTTACCTCTTCCGATATAATATTAAGATAATCTTTTACAGTATCCTCTGAAGAAGACAGAACCAGTTTGAGGAAATAAACTGCATTGGAAATAACTCCGAGAGGATTGCGCAGTTCATGTCCCACACTGCCTGCCATTTTACCCATTACTGCCAGTTTTTCCTGACGTATAAGTTTTTCCCTTGTTTCTTCAAGTTCTTTAGTTCTTTCTTTTACCATCTCTTCCAGTTTTTCAGAATAATCTTTAAGTATTTCTTCATTGTATCGTAATTTATCTTCCATACGTTTTCTTTCCAGGACATGTGTGAAAAGTTCTCCTGCAAGCCTTGTAAAATTAACATCTTCTTCTTTCCATTTCCTTTCTTTCTTTATAGATGAAAAACCCAGGAAGCCGATCAGTCTATCACCTGAAATCATAGGAAATGCAAGAAGAGATTTAACTTTTTTCTCGGCCCAGAATTTTTTTTCAAAATCCGCATCAAGGGGAAGGTCTGACAGGGCTGAAACAAAAATATATTCTCCTTGTTGCATTTTTCTGTGAACCCATTTAAACTTTTTTATAGAAAAGAGAGACGCATCTTTTTCAAGATAGGGCTCAATAGTTTCTTTACACCATTCCAGAACTTTAATAATTTTGCCACTTTTATACGAAAATAAAACTATATAGGTTCTGTCAAAGTCCAGTAATTCTCCGATTACTTTAAGGGAGTTTCGCAATTCTCTGTGAATGTCATCTGATTTTATAGCAACGAATTTTCCTGCCATTTCTGCCAGAAGTTTTTCTACGACAAATCTGTAAGACAGAGCATCCTCCAGGTTTATTCTATCCGTAATATCTCTTATGTCTGCAAGTAAAATGTCACGATCTTTTATGGTAATAATATTACAGATAATCTCAACCGGGAATACTGTACCATTTTTTTTCTTATGATATCTGAGTGGTATAAAGGAAATGGAATTTTCTTTTACAGACGAGAAGGGTTTCTCAGGTTCTGCCGATAATTGAAACGATCTCATAGAGAGGAGTTCTTCTCTGGTGTATCCGTACATAGACATACAGGTTTTATTTGCCTCGCGTATTTCGAAGGTTTTGCTATCAAGAAGTATTATGGCACTGGATGCAGATTCGAAAAGTAACTGATATTTCAGCATCGTTTCTTTTAATGCTTCTTCAGCTTTTTTCCGCTGTGTTATATCGGAAATGAATGCTAAGGCACCTTTATAATTTCCTTTATTATCAGTAACAGGAGAAGTAGTCAGAAGTGTATAAATCTTCCGGCCGTCTTTCTTCAAAAATTTAAATTCATGCTGTTCTTTAATCCCTTTTTTACGTCTTTCTATTTTTTCCCTGCATATCTCCAGATATGTTTCATCCATAAAAGAAAATAGATGTTGTCCCCTCATTTCTTCTCTGGTATAGCCTAACATTTCACACATTTTATCATTGACAAATGTTGTATACCCTCCTTCATCAATCATCCATATACCTTCCTGGGCAAGTTCTATCAATTCTCTGTATTTTTTTTCACTGCTACGAAGTTCTTCTTCTGTTTTTTTACTTTCTGTAATATCTGCTTTGATTATCACATAAACCTTTCCATATACCGGGTGCTCGTAAACAGATGCTGTATCTCTGCACCAGAAGGGGGTACCGTCTTTTTTTACATTATGAACTTCATAGGTAACGTTGCCATAAGTGGTTATTTTATTTACAAGTTCAACGTGGATGTCGTGAGCACTTTTCGTATTATCTGAATAGTTTAGTATAATAACAGGTTTCCCATTTAATTCTCCTGAGGAGTAGCCGAATATTTTTTCGAATTTTTGATTGGCATAGATTATAATTCCGTCAGAATCCCTTATAATACAGACTCCTTCTGCCATATTATTTACTATAATTCTCTGTAACTCTATTTCTCTCCCGACAGTTTCCACTATTACCACCCTTTCTCGAAGCAAATGAAATAGAAAATATTACATCTCCGTGACAGGTATTTTCACTGTAAAAGTGCTCCCCTTTCCCGCTTCACTTTCTACAAAAATTTCTCCCTTATGCTTTTTTATTATATCATATGTTATGCTTAACCCCAGGCCTGTCCCTTTCCCTACATCTTTTGTTGTAAAAAAAGGCTCGAAAATTCTATGTTTTACTTCTTCAGACATACCGCACCCTGTATCAGATAAGGATATAAAAATATTTCCTTCATTATGCCAGGTTTTAATATTTATTTCGCCGAATTTTTCCATCGATTGAGATGCATTTACAAGTAAATTCATAAATACCTGATTGAGTTCCTGGGGGTAACATTTGATTTTCGGAATAGTTCCGTAATCTTTTTTTACTTCTGCCCTGTATTTAAGTTCATTCCATACTATATTTACAGTGCTTTCAATACATTCATTAATATCGGCAATTTTATAAGAAGCTTCATCTATTCGTGAAAAAGTTTTTAAATTTTGAACTATTTTACTTACCCTTTCTGTGCCATCGAGGGATTCTTTAATAAGGTCACAGATATCTTCTTTAATATAATCAATTTTTAATTTCTTTTTTTTACTGTTCATTTCATCAAGGACTTCTTTTAATTTTAGTTTTTTTATAATCTCTGACTGAAAATCAATAAATTCAGTAAATTTATCTATATATTTATTGAGAGCTCTTAAATTTCCTGAAACAAATCCTATGGGATTATTTATTTCATGAGCCACTCCTGCGGCTAACTGTCCTATGGAAGCCATTTTCTCCCTCTGAAGTATTGTAGATTGAGCGGCTTTAAGTTCTTTACAGGTCTCTTCAAGTTTTCTGTGACTTTCCCATACTTCTTCTTCGGCTTTCTTTCTGTCTGTAATATTTTCATGAGAAATTACTATTCTTACAGGGCTTCCATGAGAAAATTTTGTTACTTTTCCCGTAAACCATCTCTGTTCTCCCGGAGAGTCGCAGGAATATTCAAGAGAAAATACATCTTTCTCGCCTTTCATTACCTTTCTTATTCCTCCGGCAAAAGCTCTTGCTTCTCCGGCAAATTCTCCTGTAGCTCCGTCACAGACGTGAAGATAATTCGCACCTTCACAGACATTTGCTTCGGCGTTGTTATCAATGGCAAAATCTTCCCATGCCTTATTAACGGTAATAATTTGACCGTTTTCATCCAGTATTGCAATATGTGCCGAAAGGGAATCTATAGTGGAACGAAGAAAATTTTCACTGTCTCTTATTGCTTCTTCTATTTTTTTCCTCTGTGTTATATCCCTTAAAATGCCTGCCGCATGCCAGAACCCCTTTATATTTACCGATGAAAGAGAAATTTCTACGGGAAATTCTTCACCGTTTTTTCTTGCAGCAGTCAGTTCAAATGTTTTTTCCGAAGTTACCTCTTTACCTTTCTTCATGAATTCTTTGAAAATTTTGAGATAATTACAGTGAAATCTTTCAGGAACAACAAGACTGATAAAGTTCTTTTCATCTGCTTCCTGTCTTTTATACCCGAATATTTTTTCTGCTCCTTTATTCCATATAGAAATATTACCTTCTGCATCGAGCATAACAATTCCATCCCTGACAGAATTACCTATAATTCTGAATTTCTCTTCACTTTCTTTGAGATCTCTTTCTATCTGAATATTCTGTACTGCAAGGAGAGAAAGCTGATTTGCTATGAGATAGAGGGCCTCACAAATTTTTTTGAACTGTGCCACAGGCATTCTTTTTACTTCTTTTAATGCACTGTAATATTCTTTTTCATCTGCTCCTATTTCTCTGGCATAATCCATCATTTTTTCTATATCTGCATCTTCGTCAAGTATCTGTCCTATAAGCCAGTTTGCCACATGTCTGTCACCTACTCTGATACTTGTTCCTCCGTCCCAGAGGGAACCGCTCAGACATGGCTGAAATACAGGGCCTGAAGGATTGTATTTTCCCAGTATTGCATCGGAATGATAACAGTTCTTCCTTCCTTTCTCTGTCTGTCTTATGATATCATTGCAGAGTCTGCAGAAATTACTCGGTTTTGTAATAGGTGTGCCGTCAACTTCCGTAATGATTGATGCCACACCTGTAGCTTCCGAAAAAATATCCTGTATCTTCTGTATTTCATCTATGTGGAAGAGATCGTGAAAGGTTATATTCTCTGTATTTACATCAGGATGGTCAGGGGAAATAAGTTTTTGTTTGAGTATTTCCTGTAACTGTTTTTTTTCAGTATTATCTTCGGCAAGAATATCTATTTCGTCATGAAGTTTTTTTATTCTATCCTGCTCTCCCATTTGTTTTCTCTCCTGTTAAGTAGTGAATAGCATTTTATTCTTTTCACTTTTCACTAAATATTATATAGGAAAAGAAGAAAAATATAAAGAGAAAAAAATAACAGGAGGAAATTTGAGAGTTGAGAGTTGAGAGTTTAAGGTAATTTCAATATCCTCGCGTAACGCGTCACGATAATGGTCACTGGTCACTGATCACTGCTATGACTTTATCAAGTTCTTTCTGAAGATTTTCGTAGATCTCAGATAAATCTGAAATCTCTCCATTTTTGCCTGCCCGTTCCATCTGACAGGCGAGTTTCTCCATTGCTTTTGCTCCGATGTGTCCTGAAGAGCTTTTCAGGGAATGGGCGTTCAGGGCAATATCGGCTGCTTTCCCTTCATTCATGGCTGTTTTCAGATTTTTCATTAAAGACGGGGCTTCTTCGATAAATATATTATACATTTCTTTAAGAAGTTCTTCATCATTATCTATGGCTTCAAGTGATTCTTTTTTGTTTAATATAACATCGTCTGATTCCGACCGGGAGACTTCTTGAGAGACTGCTTCGGAAATTTCTCCTGAAACAGAGGTATATTTTTCTATTACTTCAAAAACTTCCTTTATCTTTAAAGGCTTTGCTATATAATCATTCATGCCTTCCGATAAAAATTTCTCTCTGTCTCCCTTCATGGCATGGGCAGTCATTGCTATGATCGGTATGTCTGTGTCACGGTCCCTTATAAGTCCTGTCGCGTGTATACCATCCAGGACAGGCATCTGTATATCCATTAAAATTAGATCGAATTTTTCACGGCTGAATATTTCTACTGCTTCTTTCCCGTTATTTGCCACTACTACCGAATGTCCCCGTTTTTTTAGCAGGCTCGTAGCAAGCTTTTGATTTGTAAGCACATCCTCTGCCAGCAATATATGCAGCTTTTTCTCGGTTTTTCCTATGGAATAGTCTTTCCCCTTATCTGTAACAGAAGCTCTTACAGGTTTTCCCAGAACAGTAAGTATTTTGTCAAGTAATATATTTCTTGTTACAGGTTTATTGAGATATCCTTCTATACCTATCTTTTTGCAGCATTCCAGTTCCTCTTTAGTTCCTGCCGATGTGAGAAGTATTATGGCTGTCCCTGATAATTCGCCATTGGATTTTATCTTGTCGGCAAGCTCAAGTCCATCCATTCCGGGCATCTGAAAATCGAGGAGAGCAAGATTAAAGGGTTTACCTTCCGATTTTGCCATCCACAGGGCGGCAAGTGCTTTTTCTCCTCCCTCTGCTTCGACACATGTGAATCCCCATCTGGTCACTATCTCACGCAAAATCAATCTGTTTGTGCTGTTATCATCCACTATCAGTATATGGAGTCCCTGTAAGGAGGCAATTGATATTTCTTCTTCTTTTATATCGGGAGCTATATCAAAGGAACCGGTAAAGTGAAATTTGCTTCCTTTCCCCTGTTCACTTTCCACCCATATATTACCTTTCATCAGTTTTACTAATTGTTTCGATATGGTAAGCCCCAGTCCTGTTCCTCCGTATTTTCTTGTTGTAGAACCGTCTACCTGGGTAAAACTTTCAAAAATAGTATCGATTTTACCGGCCGGTATGCCTATACCTGTATCTGATACGGTGAAGTGTAACAGAACAGTATGTCCGTCATTCTGTTTTACATCTACATTGAGCAATACTTCTCCTTTATCTGTAAATTTTATAGCATTTCCGATAAGGTTTATCATTATCTGTCTCAGACGTGCCGGATCCCCTTTTATTTTTTTCGGCACTTCAGACATGATATGAAGTAGCAATTCAATACCCTTTTTATGAGCCTGAATTGCTATAGTATTTACTATAAATTCCAGTGTCAGAGGCAGATCGAAATCCAGTGATTCAAGTTCCATTTTACCTGCTTCCAGCTTGGAAAAATCAAGAATACTGTTCAATAAAAACAGAAGTGCTTCCGATGAGTGCTTTACTGTCTGAAGATATTCTCTCTGTTCCGATGTAAGATGGCTGTCAAGGGTCAGGTCGGTCATGCCTATTATGGCATTCATGGGAGTCCTTATTTCATGACTCATATTGGCAAGGAATTCACTCTTTGCTCTGTTGGCTGCTTCTGCATCTTCTTTCGCTTTCTCCAGCTCTGCTCTGGCCGTTTTTTCCAGTGTTATATCGGAAAAAATTGTGGCAAAATAATATTTTTCATAGCTATAGGCAGTTATGGACAACCATTTGTTAATGGTTTTAAAGAAATATTCCGTTTTTGCTTCACCGCAGTTCATGGCAACATTACCAAACGTATTTATCCAGTCATAAGGAGAATCTTTTATGGCAGGCATTACTTCGGTGATTTTTTTCCCTGTCACATCCTGAAGGCCGCTGATCCTGTGAAAAGCTTCATTTGTGGAGAGGAATACATAATCTACAGGCCTGTCCTGTTCATCTACCAGGAGTCTGTAATAGGCAAATCCGTCAACCATATTTGCAAACAGTGAGCGATATTTTGCTTCACTTTTTTTAATTTCCGTTTCGGCCTCTTCCAGTCCTGTGAGCATGCTGTTAATATGTTTGCCCAGTCTGGAAAGTTCGTCATTGCCTTTAACTGTTACTCTTGTAGCGAGATCGCCTTTATTGCCTATGGAACTTACATCTTGACTTAATCTGGCAACAGGAGATAAAACCATTTTTTCCAGAATTAAAAGGGTAAGTATTAAGAAAACTATACCTGTTATAACAAGAGAGACAAGGAGATAGTTTACGCTTCTGAGGCCCTGTTTGTAAATATCTCTTTTATTTTCTACTCTTAATACAAGGACAGGTTTTCCGTAAATATCTTTTACTGTTGTATAGGCAAGACCGGTATTACTGTCAATATTTTTTATAAAAAGAGGATTTTCTGAATTTGCTGCAATAATATTTTTTAATTCACCGGGAACAGAACCTGAATTAATAGGGAAGAAATCCACAGGTAAATGTGTGATCTCCGATAAGTTTTCTATTTCTTCTTTATCCAGAAATTTCCCCATAATGAGTGTTCCCCTTGACGGCCCTGTGCCTTCACTCGATATTACATCCCTTGAGGATATCATTAAAGCACCTTCTGGAAGCATTACTATACCTTCGGTCGGAGTGTTTATATCACTGTGTGTCAATAAAGGACTTCGGGGAGAAATTTTTTTAAGAAAACTCTCAGGAGCGAAAGAAAGCATTTTCCCTGTTTCCTGATCGATTCCTCTGCTTTCAACTATTTTCCCGTCAGAATTCACAAAAACAATGAGACTGATATTCAGATTATTAAGAGCCAGTTCTGTAAGGTTACTTTCTATATAGACTTTATTACGGTCCTTTATGAATATACATGTATCGTCCCAGTTTGCCCAGTCTGCAGTTGATATACTTATCTTTTTAATTTTTTCATTTAAACCGTCAATTACCCTGTCTACATTATCTTTATTTTTCTGATTTTCTATCAGATAAATATGATTTAAC
Source organism: uncultured Synergistia bacterium (assembly GCA_964431735.1). Lineage (GTDB taxonomy): Bacteria > Vulcanimicrobiota > SpSt-956 > SpSt-956 > JAKJGF01 > CALARM01. Next base: position 132,219 of record CAYSLJ010000001.1, read on the forward strand.
ACTATGTGCGAGGAAATAATATATAGAGATATTATTAAAAAGACTAGAGTCAAGGCAGTTATTATAAGTGTTTTAAATCTTAATGACATAATATTACCTTACTGTAGTGAGCATAAATAACTCATGTATGCTCTCGTGACGCGTCACGGGAAGAAAACTTTTATTACATACCTGTGCTCAAATCAGTAAATATGCATTTGTTTTTGTTTTATTCAATTATTTTTATAACTTTCCTTCTTGATTATAATTGAAATTTAATTATAATTGAAGTGATTATAATTACCGAATTGATTATAAGTAAAATTTTATATGAGCCTCGCGTCACGCGTCACGCGTCACGCGTCACGCGTCACGCGTCACGAACACAAATATGCGAACTTTTGCAGGACATGAAGTATTATTGACCATATATAAAGATATTACTCTGTGGTTGTGTGCAGGATTTACCGATGTGCCTGCATGTTCTTTCTCTCTGTCAATTATCTTTCCTTCCCTTATGGCAGTGGAAGACTGTTATAGAGGACTGGATAAAGAACCGGCCAATGCGGATCTTCATTTTACTCTTTATAATTTACTTAAATTTAACACAGAAATATCTATGTTTCATCTTGAACAGGCTGTAGAGAATAATCAGGAAAAATATGGTTTTTTTTATTTTTCGGCAGGCAGTGAATTTTATAATAAGGGAGAATTAAACCTGTCGAAAAAATATCTCTGGAAGTCTGTAGAATTAAATCCTCCTGACAGAGATGGCTGTGCTCTCCTGGGGGAGATATACAGAAAAGAAAATAAATTCAATACTTCTGTAAAAATATTAAAAAAAGGATTGAAGTATTATCCTGATTATCCTGTGTATTATATACTGATGGGAACAGCCCTTCTTAATAACGGCAGCATAAGACAGGGACTGTCATATTTTTTATCTCTTACGGAGACAGACAACGAGTTTACCGAAATTGCCCTTTTTAAAGCAGGTCTCTGTTATTTAATGGCCGGTCTCTATGACAGGGCAATAGAGAAGTGGACACAGCTTTCCCTTAAATATCCATCAAATCCCAGAGGACCTTATGCTCTGGAATTTATGGATAAAATCAAGTAAGTGAATGCTTTCTCCCGTCACGCGTTACGCGTTACGCGTCACGAATATAAAAAGGAGATAAGAAAACAATGAAATTCGGTCTCTATCAGGCAAAAGAAGAACTTCCTCTGCTGCCTTTATATGATTTTGAAGCACCGCCTCTGGGTTTGCTGTATATCGCTTCGTACCTTGCGAAATATCTTTCCTTTACAGATTTTATACTGGAAGTAGATAACATAGAAAATCTTATAGAGAAAAAACCTGATATAATAGGCATATCTTCTCTGAGTGTCTATTTTGACAGAGCCATAAGAGACGGAGAGAAAATTAAAAATAACCTGAATATCCCTGTTATAATCGGAGGCCCTCATATAACCATTCTTCCCGAAATTCTTCCTTCCGTATTCGATATAGGTGTCACAGGAGAAGGTGAGGAAACGACTCTTCAGTTAATCAAATTATTTCTCCAGGAAGGAAATTTTAGAGAAGAAAAGCTTAAACATATAGAAGGTCTTGTCTATCATGGCAGAAAAGGAACCGTAATTACTCCTCAAAGGGATCTCATTGAAAACATGGATACAATACCTTTCCCAGAGCGAAAACTTTTCTATCCTCTTGAGCCTACACCCACTCTTCTTACATCCCGCGGTTGCCCCTATAAATGCACCTTCTGTTCCCCTTCACAGTACTGGAGAAAATTCAGATATTTTTCTTCCGATTATGTAAAAGCAGAATTAACTTATATGGCGGAATATCTTGAAGGCATACCGGTAATCACGGTGGCAGACGATACGTTTGTCATAAATTCGGAACGATTCGATGATATATATAATTTTATACTTGCCAGTGAGATAAATAAAAAAGTGGAATTTCATGTAAATATTAAAGCCAATGTCTTTAATGAAGAGTTATGCAGGAAATTAAAAGAAATAAATGTAAGTAAAGTATATTTCGGTGCAGAGTCCGGTTCTCAGAGGATTCTGGACTATTATCAGAAAGGTCAGACTGTGGAAGACAATCAGAGAGTTTTAGATCTCTGCAGGAAATATTCCATAGATGTTACCGCCTCATTTATAACAGGAGCTCCTGTGGAAACAGTGGAAGATATGGACAGAACTTATGACTTTATAGATAAAAATGCAGATAAAATGTTAAACTGTGCCGTTATCCCTCTGTTACCTCTTCCAGGGACTGTTTTCTGGCATATGGCCATAAAGAAAGGTCTTGTATCCGAAAAAGGAGAACATATTAAATCTGACGGAAATTTTGTATATATGTGTGAACATATGACGCGGAGTAAGTTTATTTCTTATATGGAAAAATTTTCTCTCCTTGTAAGGGATAAGGTGAAAAAAAATATTACCCTCGGAGAAAGGTTACTCCTGGAATTAAGAGAAATAGAGAGGCAGAATGTGAAATCTGGTGGGTAATAAATTCCATTCACTACTCACTATTCACTACTCACTATTATGAATATTCTTTTAATCGAAGCAGATGAATACAGAGAACTTGTTATACCGGGTATCGAAAAAAATACTCCCCTTGATATTGTACACCCTTTAGGTCTTATGACCCTTGCTGCAATTCTGAGAGAAAAAGACCGGAACAGAAATATAAAAATTCTGGATACAAGGTTATTGAAAAAGGATTATTCTGATTTGCCTGATCTTATAAAAAATTTTAATCCTTTTATAACGGGCATACGTATCGTTTCAAGAGCCATGCCCTTTGTAAGAAATCTTATAAAAGAAATAAAATCCTTATGTCCTCAGACTCATATTATCGCAGGAGGCCCTCATGTAACGGCATGTAAAGAAAAAATTCTTTCAGACGAATATATAGAAGCAGCTGTTTATGGAGAGGGAGATATAACGTTCCCTCTCCTGGTAGAAAGACTGGAACATAACAGTGATTACAGTGATCTGAATGGTATTATATACAGAGATAAAGATAATACCCGTATAAATCCTCCGAGACCTTTTGTGGAAAATTTAGACGATATACCTTTACCTGCATGGGAACTCATTGACAGAGAGACTTACTTCGATTTCATGTATAATCCTCATTCTCCGATTTATTTCAATGTAAGACGGGAGATTGCATCTATATTTACCTCGAGAGGATGCCCTTTTTCCTGTAATTTCTGCCATAATATCTTCGGTAAAAAAGTGCGTTTTCAGAGCCCGGAAAAAACCTTTTCCGAAATAAAAACACTCTATGAAGAATTCGGCATGAAACAGTTTCATATATGGGATGATATATTTAATATAGATAAAGAAAGGGTTCATAAAATCTGTGATATGGTAATATCTGCCGGTCTTCCTGTCAGGTTTACTTTCCCTAACGGCCTCAGAGGTGATATTGTAGATGAAAAACTTATAGTTAAACTTAAAGAAGCAGGCACTGCCGTGATTACCTATGCAGTTGAAACTGCGTCGGAAAGACTTCAACGCAATACAGGCAAGAATATAGATCTGAAAAAACTTAAAGAAGTCATTCGCTTTACTTCATCTCTCGGCATGATAATAAGGGTTTTCGTAATGTTCGGTTTTCCCGGAGAAACAGAAGAAGAAATGAAAGAAACTCTCAGATATATTATGGACCCTGCCATAGATACTGCAGTGTTTCAGGTTCTGAACCCATTTGAAGGTACCGATATATACGAAGAGGTAAAGAAAGAAGGCATAGATCCCGTGTCTTTTCAGGATAAATATGATTATATTTCTCCCAATTTCAGTTCTTCTTCCATGGTGTCTTCCGAAAAATTAAAAGAAATTTATTATAACGGAGTAGCAGGATTTTTCAGTAAGGAAAGAGTAACTAGATCTTATGATAAATGGATAAATTTACTGAAGTGAGTATAAATATCTCGTAATGCGTAATGCGTGATGCGTGACGGGAGGAAAACGTTTATCACATGCTTATGTTCAGGTTACTAATTACACTGAAAGCTTGACATATAAAGGTTTCATGAGAAGGAATTGTGACATGGGTGAACAAAAAATAAGAAATTAAAAATTTTGGCAGGGAATTTGCATATATATAAAATAAATATTCTTATTTCAAAAATGGCATTATAGCCATACATTGAAATTCCGAAAAGTCTGTTTCTGAAAAAAACCTGAAAGGGAGTGTTAAAATGAATCTGGAAGAAAGAAATAAACTGGCCCTTGAGAAGTTTATGGAATATAGAAGAAAAAAAGAAGAAGAAAAAAAAGAAGATGATGTTGTATTATCAGGTGAAGGAGAAAAAACACTTCAAATTTCTTCATCGTCAAAGCATAATACCGTTGATCTTGAGATGTTATATTATAGATTGTGAGAGAAGATTATTTCTTAAATAAAAAGAGGATTTTTTTTTCAGTAATTTCTTCTGTCTGAAAAATTTCTTCCCTGTATGTGTCTGTAATTTTATTTATAGTTTCTGTAGTTTCAGGCAGATCTCCTCTGTAATCATGAAAAGCCACTGCCCCTTTTGATACTGTATTGTTCCATGCAAGTTTAAAATCATTCCATACATAAGAAGGCGAATGATTTCCGTCTATAAAAGTAAAGAAGAATTTTTTGTCGCCACTGAATGCCACTTCTCTGGAATCTTTACAAATAACCGTAATATTATCAAAACCTTCAATGACTTTTAAAAATATATCTTTCTGCCTTTTTCCCTGAAGAATGAAATTATAAATGTCTTTCATGGAATATCCTTCTGTATTTACTGTTATATCAGAGTCAGGGTCGAATATATCAACAGTGAATACCTTCCTCTTATGTTTCATGGCCAGTTTTGCAAGCTTTACCGTGCCTCCTCCCAGGAAAGACCCTATTTCGAGGATGTCTCCTTCGAGCCTGTAAAGATTATGTCTTTCTATAAATTCTATGAGAATCTCGTAACCGACAAGATCGAAATTACACATTTTCTATCCTTACAAGTGAAATGTTTCACGTGAAACGTTTTGTGTTTCTTTTATTATATAAAAAGGCAGATATTAAATCAAGGAAATTGTATTATTTATTGATAGTTATGAAACTAAGTACCGCTCCAAATAAGTTAGTACCCATATTAAAACCTGTCCCTGGCCGGACTCTTCCGGAAAAGATATGATCCTGTTGTGTGACAAACTGGTTTTTTAGACGTTTAATATTTTGTATCTATATAATTTACACCTCTCTTTTAATACGGCATATCTTTTCCTCCAGAGCCCG
>CAYSLJ010000002.1:0-25336 GCA_964431735.1 uncultured Synergistia bacterium
GGAGGATACTGATTGTTCTAACAATTTGCCGGAGTTATTTTTCCTGCAGTCCTAATTACCGCTCCAGGTAAATTGGTACAAAAAAATATGGCACTCACTCCTATCTCTGGCCGGGCTCTGGAGGAAAAGATATGCCGTATTAAAAGAGAGTTATAAATTATATCGTAAATTTACTTTTAATGAAAATTGCAATTGATTTCATAAATCTATTAATTGATGAGGGTGTTGGGTGATGGGTTAAGAAGATCCAGAATCTGGGACCCAAAACCTGAGACATTTAATTAATTTTCATTTATATAAAAATTACACATCAAACCATATAAATCCTGATTAACCTCTTGACATTTTCGTAAGTTTGCAGTATTCTGTTATAGGTCAACAGGCCGAAGTGGTGGAATTGGCAGACACGCTGGATTCAGGATCCAGTGAGCCTTAAGTAAGCTCGTACCGGTTCGACTCCGGTCTTCGGCATAACAAAACAGGGACATTCTTTTGAATGTCCCTGTTTTATATTTTTTACGGAAATAAAACAAGCTATAGTTTATTTTACTCCTGGGATTTATTCTTCGGAACTGTAATGATAAATGTACTGCCCTGTCCCGGTTCACTTACTACGGATATATTACCGCCAAGGGATGAAAGTATATCTTTTACAATCGAAAGACCTATACCTGTGCCTCCTACGTCCTGATTATGGCCTCTGTCCACGCGATAAAACCTCTGAAAAATCTTATCAATATCTTTTTTCGGTATACCAATACCTGTATCTATAACAGAAATTTGAATAGTTTCATCATGTTCCGTAACGTGAATAGTAATGTTTCCTTTACCTTTTAAACCTGTATATTTAATCGCATTATCTATAATATTAATTAAAATCTGGGTCAAACGATCCACATCGGTTAGAATAAGAGAAATACCTGAAGGACATTTTACTACAAATTCCAGAGAATATTTCTGTGCAAAAGGGGTAAGTTTTTCAAGAGTATTATTTATTATATCCAGAATATTAACAAGTTCATATTTAATTTTTCTCTCTTTATTTCCACACATAGAAGAAGTCACATCGAGTAAACTTACTGTAAGACGAACAAGTCTGTTGGTTTCATCATTTATGACCTGAAGAAAACGCCTGCATACCTCCGGTTCACTGTAAGCACCTTCCAGAAGAGTTTCAACAAATCCCTTTATAGATGTGAGAGGCGTTCTAAATTCATGAGAAGCATTTCCTACAAATTGAACCATTGCTTTTTCAATATTTCTCAGTGTAGTAAAATCCCTCATAATAACCATTAAGCCGTCCAGTTTATCACCTTTTACAAGAGGAACCAGAAATACTGAAAAAACCTTTTTATCAGGTAACTCCAGTATTTTTTCCACTGCTCCCGGCGTTGAACCTTTAAAAACTTCATCTACAAATTCTATAAAGTCCCCATTATCCAGAACATCATATTTTTCCCCTGTTACTTTATCTCTTTTAACGGAAAAAACCAGTTCTGCCATAGAATTAAAGAGCTGTATTTTTCCTGATTTATTCAAACCTATTACAGCATCGAAACCACATTCTACCGCACATTCTAAAAGTCTGGTATAAACGCTCATAACTCTTATATTCTAACCTTCCTCCCCCTGAAATTTATAACCTATGCCATGGACAGTTTTCAGATATTTAGGATTACTGGGTTTATCTTCAATCTTCTGTCTGAGCCTTCTTACATGAACATCAACAGTTCTTGTATCACCCAGATAATCATAACCCCAGAGCTGTTCAAGGAGAAAATCTCTTGTAAATACCTTGCCTGCACTGATGGCAAGAAGTTTTAAAAGGTCAAATTCTTTCGGTTTTAAATCGATTTTTTTATCGTTCAGCCTGACTTCATGTTTAATCAAATTTATATGAAGATTATCGAAATGTAATTCTTCCTGTTCATCAGCCTTCTGACCTGTTCTTCTGAGAACAGTTCTGATTTTGGTTATTAACAATTTCGGGCTGAAAGGCTTGGTCACATAATCATCTGCTCCGAGTTCCAGTCCAAGGATCATGTCAATTTCCTCTCCCTTGGCTGTCACAATTATAATCGGAACTTTAGACTCTTTTCTCAGGGTTTTACATACATCAAGCCCTCCGAGTTCCGGCATCATCAAATCCAGGATTATAAGGTCAGGCTTCTCCTCTCTGGCAACCCTGAGAGCTTCCATACCGTCAAAGGCTGTAGCTACTTCATAACCTTCTTTTTTTAAATTGAATTTCATTAATTCTACAATATTTCTTTCATCATCTACAACAAGTATTTTTTCACGGGCCATGCATCCTGGTCTCAAAAGGAAACCAGTAAACACCTCCTTTGGTAAAATCGTGACGGGTGACGCGTGACGCTTAACGCGTGAAGTTTCGGGATTAACCGATTTGCAATCCACATTACTTTAAGTAAAACATTTTCTCCCGTTACGCGTTACGACCACAAAAATCTTTATCCATTAAAGCTTTTCTCCAACTCTGAAAGTTCTCCTTCTTAGATTTACTAACTAAAAAAATTATTCTGCTCATACCTCTGTCTCCAGAAGCGAGTAAGGCCTGTATGAAAGACCATTTAAGGCTTTCAAATTTCAATCTAACATTTTTAATTTTTTTAAATTTATCCTTCAAAAATCTTATCTTTTCTTCCATTTCATCCATAGAAACAGGAGGAAAAGACGCAAAATCTGTAGCAGGTTTCGGAATAAATTGATTTATACTCAAATATAATTTCACGTCACCTCTGTCACACATTTTTTTGACAAAAGACACTATTTCCTCCAGATCTGCTCCTGTCTCACCGGGAAGTCCTATCATAAAATAACACTTAAAATTTCTAATTCCTTTTTTCAATGAAATTTCTACAGATCTAAAGAAATGGTCATCACTTATAAACTTGCGACAGAATTGTCTGAGTCTCTGTCCTGCCTCAGGAGCAAGAGTTATGGTTTTCTGACCGGAAACTACAAGGGAAGAAATCATCTGTTCTGTAATGCTGTCTGCCCTTAAAGAGGAGAATGAAATCTTCATACCAAGAGATATAATAGAAGAACACAGTTCGTCTATATCTTTATAATCACTGACATTGGGAGCAATCAAACCGATAGAATCGGTAAGAGACTTTGCATTTCTGAGAGTCTCCTTTAAAAAATCCAGATTTCTAGTTCTGTAAGGTTTTATACAGTTTCCTACCATGCAGAAAGAACAGCTGTGCTTACATCCTCTTGCTATTTCGAGTAAAAACATATTTTTAAATTCTGTGTCAGGAGTTATAACAGAAGAAGCTCCTCTGAAATGATTTAAATCTCTTAAATAATATTTTTTCACACATGAGAAATGAGAATGTAAAGCAGGTACATAAATACCGTCAATATTTGAAATGTCTTTTAATAATTGGCCTTTGTCTTTATTACCTGACAATTTAAAATTGTGAACAACATCTACGAGTACGGCAAGTATTTCTTCTGCTTCTCCAAGAACTATGGCATCAAAAAAATCTGCGAGAGGTTCGGGATTAAAAAAACTGAAAGACCCGCCTCCAATAACCAGGGGGAAAGGATTTTCTCTCTGTGAAGAATATATAGGAATATCTACGAAAGAAAGCATTTGAGGGACTCTTATATAATCGAGTTCAAAAGAGACAGAAAAACCTATTATATCATAATTACCCAGGGGAGTGCCTGTTTCAAGGGAATATAAACCTTTAGATATATGGTCGGGATAAAAAAAACGTTCTGCTGAAGTATATTTATGGCAGTTAAGAACATCATAAAGGACCTGAAATCCAAGACTGGACATACCGACATAATAAGTATTGGGATAGACCAGGGCCACTCTAACAGAAGCTCCATGATGAAAAAAAGCAACAAAAGACTTTTCCTTTTGAAGCCTCTCTTTTCTCCATTTAGTCAGTTCCCAGTCCATTGTAATTTAAAAAGCCTGTACGACTCGTTCAAGTGATGACATAAGTAAAAAGTTATTCTGAAAACCCTTACCTGCAGGTCTTATAAGCCACAAATCCTCGGTTATAGAGAGGATCTTCTGCATATGCTGTAAATTAACAAGAAAAATCCTCGGCAGTACGGATTCAAAGACATCTGTCATAGATAAACTTATCTTTTTTTTCTCTCTATTTTCCTGGTAATGATGATAAAGAGCATATACAAATGCCTGCCAGCTTACAGGATAATAATCAAATTTAATAGTTTTTTTGTCTGTTATACTCAAAAATCCAAAAACCTCGAGTATATTATTTAAATTCTTAAGCATAGCAGAGCTTTCTTTATCCATTAACAGATAAACACTGCTTTTAAAATTAGTCTTACTGATTTCTTTCTTTTGAGGAAGAAAATTATAAAGATAATATAATATTTGAAGAATCACTGATTCTACAGATGCTAAATGATAAAATATTATTTCTTTTTTTACACTGTCTTCCAGATGGTCAAGATTAATCAATGTTAAAAGAGGAGTATGGATAATTTTACCATCGTCTGTAAAATTCAAAAATCTCTCTTTTATTACTTCAATATATTTATTTTTTGTTTGAGTGGTCCTGGATGACAGGATTTTATGACTTTCTCTGTCAAATTCATCTAAAGTCGAAAGGCTGGATGCCAGCTTTAAGAGCATTATTGTTTCATCTAAAATAGCACCGCATTTTATACCATCATAGCCCATAATATTTCGGCCCTCCCGGCCAAAGCCTCCTCTCGTATATATGTCACTCAATTATAATTCCACATTACCACTAATCTCTCCTTCTTAAAAAAGCAGGAATATCTATATCTGAAGTAGAGAAAGTAGGTTTTCTCGGAGGAGTTATAACAGTGGTTTTAGCAGTCCTCGGAACTTCAGGTGATTTCATACTGCCAAATCCTGTAGCAACTACAATAATTTTTACATCAGCTTCCATCGTTTCATCACAGGCTGTTCCGAAAATAACAGTGGCTTCCTGATCTACTGCATCTGCAATAAGCTCTGAAGCTGCATTGATCTCAGCAAGTGTCAGATCTTCTCCTCCTGTTATATTGAACAGTACTCCTCTTGCTCCGTTGATATTTGTCTCAAGGAGCGGACTGGAAATGGCTGCTTTAGCTGCATCTACTGCTCTGGTATCACCTGTGCCTATACCGATACCCATCCAGGCCGAGCCTGCATTACTCATTATTGTTTTAACATCGGCAAAATCAAGATTTATTTCTCCCGGTATAACTATCAAATCTGATATACCCTGAACTGCCTGTCTTAAAATATCATCTGCCTCTCTCATAGCTTCACGAAAAGTGGTTTTCTTTTCAACTACCTGAACAAGTCTATCATTTGGTATGGTAATCAGAGTATCTACTTTATTTTCCAGTCTTGCAATACCTTCTTCAGCCAGTTTCATTTTCTGGCGTAATTCAAAAGAAAAAGGTTTGGTAACGACTCCTACCGTAAGAGCTCCCGTATTTTTAGCAACTTCTGCCACTACAGGCGCTCCACCTGTCCCTGTACCTCCTCCCATACCTGCAGTAATAAAGACCATATCAGCACCCTGTAAAGCATTTATTATATCTTCTCTATTTTCTTCTGCTGCCTGCTGACCTATTTCCGGTCTGGCTCCCGCACCTAAACCTCTGGTCAATTTGGCTCCAACCTGAATCTTTAAATCAGCTTTACACATATCTAAAGCCTGAGCATCTGTATTAATGGCTATAAATTCGACACCCTGGACACCCATTTCAATCATTCGGGTAACTGCATTACATCCACCACCGCCCACACCTACTACCTTAATGATAGCCTGTTTTTCTATTCCTAAACCCTGCTGGTCCATTAAAGTTTATCCCCCTTTCGAATAGTACTTTTATTCTATATAAATTTTTAATTCCCTTTTAACTATTTAATTAATAATAATTTTTAATAATAAATAACAATAAATAAAATGATTAATGTATCACTGAATTAAGTAAAAACTTCATCCAGTCTAAAATTTCTCTTATTAGTAAGGAATGGACATGTATTAATAATTTCTTTCCTCCCGTAACGCGTAACGCGTTACATATTTAATTTTCATTCCTGATTTATTTAGAGAAATATAACTTATACAAGCACCTCCTGATAGCAGCAAAATTAGTAAAAACCCTGACTCCAAATGTAACAACAACTGCAAGATAGAAATCAACACCCATTTTATCTCCCGTATAGGTTAAAAATGCAGCAAGTGCTGTATTGGTAGTAAATCCCAGGATAAAAGTGGTGAGACAAAAATTATGTTCAAGTCCTGCTCTCCATGCCCCTGTAACAGTATCAAGTCCTGCAAGAAATGCTACGGAAATATATCTTGTATATACAACCGGTATATTAATAGGAGGAAGAATATAGCCTATTATAAGTCCTATACATACTCCAAGCAACGGTAATAACATAACACTATTCTCCTTCCCTGGCAGGCATGGCATATTGAAACACCAGAGGGCCGTTATAAGCAGAAATTTTAATATACTTCTGTTGAGTTATATTTATAGAAACACCATTTCTGATACTTAATGCCATTGAATCCACATAACCCCCTGTCATCCTGAGAGCGGTTTCCAGTTTTTCAGCAGCTCCTATTGCCCTTATCTCATAAGGAGGTACAAGGCGATTGGTATTGACCAGTATGGCAGGCCCCACACATCTTATAGATGTTGTAGCTATAACCCTCTGATCATTTATTGATATAGCCTCTGCACCTGCAGACCATAATTCTGTTATAAGACTCCTTAAATCTACATCATGAACTAAAAAAAAGTAAGGGTCTTCATTTCCCTGGGGAGACATAAGGCTATCCTGCAGTAGAACAATGATGCCCTCTCCTTTAACAGGAACAAGACCTGCAACAAGTCTGGCATTTAAAACCTGTTCTTTTAAGGTTTTCAATTGACTGAGATCCTTTGAAGTAACGTCATCATATCTATTGAGAAGTTCTCTCTGTGATTGTACCTCTGTCTGGAGTTTGTTTCTTTCTTCTTCAAGCTGATTTATTACACTGGCAAGCTTTGCCACAGGTACTGAAGAATAAGGAAAACCTTCTTTTTGCTGAATTCTGAATTGAATTACAATAATAATTCCAAGCAATACAAAAGCCATAAATACGGGTATTTGCCAGTTATTATTTCCTGTCTTTATTTCAACCATATGTCAATCCTCTTTATGAACCACACTGTTTCCCTTATCATTTTTTTTGGGAGTTCCATGAAGTTTAAGAACAAATCTCTTATATCTCATATCAACTGACTCTATAGCAAGTCCTTTATCAGATATACTCTGAGAAATAGAAGGAAGTAAAGATAGTTTTTCAGGTATTTCTTTTTTATCTCTACCGAGATTAAATTTAATATTATTTCTTGAGTAAAGAATAATATCACCTGCTCCGTCGACTTCAATTTCGGGAAAATTCTCTATTATATCAGAGCCACAGGATTTCAGGCATAGTATCAAAGTATCCAGATTATTAAGAATTAATTTTTTCCCAAGAAATATATCTCTATCAACACCTCTTATAACAGGAAAATTCCAGTTATTTAACGTGTCTACAGTTGAAACTACAATCCCTTCTTCATCAATATAAAAAGAACTATTACCAGTTTTTACTATGGCTATAGGCTGCCTTTCTTTAATGTTTATAATTATCCTGTCCGGAAGTTCAAACTGAAGTGATATATTACTGATCCATGGTATATCTTTTAAGCGCCTTGCTACCTGAGAAGATCCGGCAGAACCTCTGTCAAAAATTATATACCAGATATTCTGTTTCACTACCTGAGCATTTTCTACTATGTTCTCTACAGGAATATACTTGGAACCTGTAACAGCAATCTCTCTTATAAGAAAAAAATCCGACGTACAGAATATAAACTGATTTATACATAAAATAATTATTATCAGAAATATCCTGAAGGCATCTTCTTTTTTATGAGAAGAAATCTTTCCTCCATCTATTATACGAAATTTTCTTCTATTATTATCACTCATAATATTCTCCTCATGCCAGAGAGTATATATTTTTTCCGGACTTCCTCAATTTACTGGTCGATGTTTTTCTTCTTACGGGAAGAACCTTCTTTTTAGTTCCGGGCATATTGGGAGAAGCTGAAATATTAAGTATTATACCTGCAGACCAGAGTGATATTATCATGGACGTACTGCCGAAACTGATAAAGGGAAGAGTCATGCCTGTGAGAGGTAGAACTCCTGCCGCTACTCCCATATTCACAAAAGCCTGTATTACAATACTTCCTGTCAGCCCTGCCGCTACCAGATAAGAAAAGAGATCTTTCCGGGAAAGAGCTATTTTAAAACCTAAATAAGCAAAAATTAAAAAAAGAAGAATAGTAAATAAAACACCGGCAAAGCCAAGTTCTTCACCTATAATTGCAAAAATGAAATCTGTATGCTGCTCAGGAAGGTAAAAGAGTTTCTGCCTGCTCTGTCCTAAACCTGTACCCCATAACCCTCCGGAACCAATGGCAAGGAGTGATTGAATTATCTGAAAACCTGCTGTTTCAGGAGCTTTCCAGGGATCCATAAAAGACATCATACGGGCCATTCTATAAGGCTTTGCCATAATGAGAATCGTACCAACAGAACATGCCATAACAGACATGGATATCAAATAAAAACGTCTTATACCTGCAAGATAAAGCATAAACATAAAGCCAAGTCCGATAGCTATAACAGTTCCTAAATCAGGCTGTTTTTCCACTAAAATAAAAATTATACCTGCAACAAAAAGTAAAGGTACCACACCAAGCCAGAAACTATATATCCTCTTTTTACTATCAGACAGATAAGATGCCATAAAAAGTAATAAAGATACTTTACATAATTCAGAAGGCTGGAGAGAAAATCCTGCAATCTCTATCCATCTTACAGCTCCATTTCTCTCAACACCTATAAAAAGGACGAGAATCAGCAATAATATAGAGATTAACAGAGAAGGTAAAGCCAGTTTCTTTATATACTCAAGTTTTATCTTCATAATAATAAAGATACCAACAAGGCCAATAGCTACACCTCTTAACTGCCTTACAAAATAATAATAGCCGTTATAATTGTACATAGATGAACTGCATGCTTCCACAGAACTGGCGCTATAGACCATAACAAGGCCGAAACTTACCAGAATTATGGTAACAAGAAAAAATCCCCAGTCTATACCATAAACTCTATCAGAACTGTCATTATTTTCTATATCTTTAACCATGTCTTTTCCTGACTTTTCATCAGTCACCCGGCAGTTAAACACTGACTCGTAAGCGACTGAATTTTTCACCTGATTGTTTCACTCAAAGCATTAACTGCTTCTACAAACTTTTCTCCTCTATCTTCTGCATTTTTAAACATATCGAAACTTGCTCCTCCCGGCGACAGTATTACGACATCTCCCGGTTCTGACATAGAAAAAGCTTTATCTACTGCTTCTCCCATAGAAAAAACTTTTTTTATATTAGTAAGGCCGTTGCCGGAACAGCTTTTATAAATAAGCTCACTGGTACTGCCCATTAAGATCAGACCCTTTACCCTGTGAGATATAAAATCACACATGGCGGAAAAATCCATATTCTTATCTACTCCTCCTGCAATCAGCACAGCAGGTTCTTTAAAGCTATTAAGGGCAGCTATAACAGCATCAGGATTGGTGCCTTTTGAATCGTCAATAAAACGCACACCTTCTATATCTGCAACGAATTCTATACGATGACTGAGACCCTTAACAGAAGAAAAACTGTTAACTATATTGGCGGGAGATACTCCGTATACCATAGAAGCCAGCATTGCTGCCATAGTATTTTTTAAATTATGTTCTCCCGGTAGAGGCAGATCTTTTATATGACATATTTCACTGGAACCGGAACCATTTTTATAATATATCCTGTCATTATGGACATACATACCTGCGGGAACTTCAGAACATGTGCTGAAATAAAGTATTTCTGCTCTAATTTTATCGACAACTCCCATAAGAAGAGGATCATCATAATTAATTACAACATAATCTCTCTCCTGTTGGTGTTTAAAGATACGGCATTTAAAATCCAGATAATTCTCCAGGGTACCGTGACGGTCAAGATGGTCTGAAGTTATATTGAGCAAAAGACTCACAGATGGTTTGAAATATTTGACTGTTTCAAGCTGAAAACTGCTTACCTCTGCGACAATTATCTGGTTTTCCGTAGTACCATATGCTTTTTCAACAAGAGGTATACCGATATTACCTCCTACAATTACATCAAATCCGCCGGCTGACAGAAAATTACCTGTCAGAGTAGTAGTTGTAGATTTACCGTTCGTTCCGGTAACTGCAATAAAAGGAGCTAAAGAAAGCTGAAAAGCCAGTTCCAGTTCACTTATTACAGGTATATTTCTTTCTAATATCTTTTTAACTATATCACTTTCAATAGATATGCCGGGACTTATAACAACCAGTGAAGCATCTTTCCATACTCTGTCACTGTGTCCCCCTGTTTCATAATCTATGTGCAGTTCATCCAGAACAGAAAGAGTTTTGCTCAATTTACCACTATCTGCCGTATCACTTAAAAAAACGGAAATATTTTTAGAAGAAAAGAATTTTGCTACTTCCAGACCGCTTCTTCCCATACCAAGTACTGAAACTTTTTTCAGGCCGGAAATATTTATTAATCTGTCAGCCACCGACTCACTCCCCAATCGTGACGCGTGACGCGTGACGCGTGACGCGTAATTCTATAATTCAAGTAATAATATAAATTTTCTGTACGGTCATTTTGCAATCACTCCTGTTGCCAGGAACAGATTGAAACCTCCTATGGCCAGGAGCATTGATATAAGACAAAATCTCAATGTAATAGTAGTTTCATGATAACCGAGTTTTTCAAAATGATGATGTATGGGACTCATTTTAAAAACCCTTTTACCTGTAGTTTTAAAAGATATTACCTGAATAACAACAGATAACATTTCCGCTACAAAAATCCCTCCCACTACCAGTATAAGAATTTCCAGTCTTAACATCATGGCAATTGCAGCAATAGCGCCTCCCAGTGTAAGAGAACCTGTATCACCCATAAATAATCTTGCAGGATACACATTCACCCATAGAAAACCACTGCAGATTCCCATAATGACTACAGCACATAAAGTTAACCCTGTAGAGCCTGTCATAAAAGCCATTAAACCGAATGTAACAGCAGAAACAGATACAGTGCCTGATGCAAGGCCATCAAGGCCGTCTGTAAAATTGACTGCATTTACAGTGGCTGTAAAAGCCACTATATCAAGCAATATACGCCATACACCGAGATTAATCTCTCCGGCAAAGGGAACCAGAATAAAAGTTTCACTATTAAAATAAAGCCACAGAGAAAAACCTGTTGCCAGTAAAATCTGACAGGCCATTTTTTCTCTTGCTCTGAATCCCATAGATCTCTTTTTCGCCACTTTAATCCAGTCATCTATAAAACCTATAAAACCACTCAGAACTGTTACTGTAATAAAAGCCACTATTTGAGGTGTCATCTTACCGGCAATACTTATAACAGATATCAGTATAAACGGAAATATCATACCTCCCATAGTAGGAGTTCCTGCTTTTGACAGATGCTTTTCCGGCCCTTCAAGACGAACGGTCTGGCCGAACTTTAATTTTCTTAAATAAGGTATGATTATATAACTGCATATTACAGTCAGAATAAAGCAGGATAACCATATAAGTAATAATTTATTTAACTCTGTCCAGTAATGATTCAACGATTTCCTCCATATGCATTCCTCTTGAACCCTTCACAAGTATAACGTCTCCCGGTTTAATTATATTTAACAGACCGGCTATCAAAGAAGATTTTTCCTGAAAATAAAAAGACTCTGTTCCGGCTCCGGAAGATGCTTTCGCCGTATGACATCCAAGAGGGCCAAAAGTAAATAAATAATCTATTCCATATTCCCTTACCCACTCCCCTACCTTTGAGTGAGCAGATATTTCTTCTTCACCCAGTTCCAGCATATCACCCAGAACCAGAATTTTCCTGTTATCCGGAAAATGTTTTACCATTGTATCAATAATGCTTTTCACCGCAAGAGGATTGGAATTATAAGTATCATCAATAATTTTAATATGTTCAGTGTTTATTATTCTTGTTCTCCCTGATGGCGGAGGAATAAAAGATTTCAGAGCAGAAGAGAGACTTAAATCTTCTATTAAATAAGAAGCAACTGAAACAGAGGCCAGAAGATTATATATATTATAAGTGCCTATCATAGGGAAAAAAACTCTTTCTACTCTGTTATTAAAATGGACATCCAGTTCAGTTCCTTCTATACCGCACTCAAGAATATTATCTGCAAAAACATCGGAATTCCGTGATAAACCGAATGTTTTGATATGTTTACATGATATAAGGGATGATAAAAAATCATACCAGTCATTATCTCTGTTTAAAACGGCAAGACCGTCTGAAGGCAGGTCTGAAAGAAGTTCTCCTTTTGCCTTTGCAATATTTTCTCTTGATCCGAGTCTGCCAATATGGGCTTCACCTACAGTAGTAATAACCCCTGCTGTAGGGTGAGCAATATCCGATAATAATGCTATTTCTCCCGGTCCTCTCATGGCAAACTCCAGTACGGCACAATCATTGCCATCAGATAGTTCCATCAGTGTTTTAGGAACACCTATTTCATTGTTAAAATTTTCTCTTGTCTTTAATATGTGTTTGAATTTATATGTTAACAGACTGTATAGCAGTTCTTTCGTAGTGGTTTTCCCGTTACTCCCGGTAACTGCAATTACAGGTATGTTGAATTTTTCTCTTATAAAGGTAGCAAGTTTTTGATAGGCTCTGAGAGGATCAGATACATAAATGACAGTAGAATCTCTATCTGAAAATTCCTGACGGGAACATATAAAACCACATGCCCCTGCTTCAAGAGCTTTATCAATAAAATTATGTCCGTCAAAATTTTCTCCTGAAAGAGGTATAAAAAGAGAGTTTTTCTCCAGTGTCCTCGTGTCTGTTGAAATATTGAATATTTCAGTATCACGACTTCCCTTTAATAGTTTACCGTCTATAAAATTGATAAAATCTCCGATTTTTAACTTAATCATATTTATTTCCTGTCTGTAAATTCACGTATGATTTCACAGTCATCAAAATGTATCGTTCTATCTTTAAATATCTGATAATCTTCATGACCTTTTCCTGCCACAACTACAGTATCTCCCTTTCGGGCCATATCCACAGCATAACCGATGGCAAGTCTTCTATCAGGTTCTATCATATATTTACCTGAAGTATCTGTAATACCCTGTTCTATATGGCTGATTATTTCCACAGGATCCTCACTTCTCGGATTATCAGAAGTTATAATAATATAATCCGATTTATGTGAAGCTATAGACCCCATGAGAGGACGTTTTGAAGTGTCTCTGTCACCACCGCACCCGAAAACAGTAATCAATCTGCCGGAAGTAAATTCTCTGGCAGCAGTTAAAACCTTATCCAGTCCGTCAGGAGTATGGGCATAGTCGACAATACATATAAAATCCTTCCCTGTATTTACAGGGTAAATTCTGCCTTTAACCGGTTCCATTTCCTCAAGAGCTTCTTTTATCAGAGAAAAATCTACATCCTGTGCCAGACCGGTACATATGGCAGCAAGGGCATTATATACATTGAACATACCCATTAATTTTAACTTTAGAGGCCAGATTTTATCTCCTATAAGAACATTACATTCAGTACCGGAAGGAGAAAAGGAAACATCAGAAGCAAAAACTCCTTCCACATGAGACGGGAAATCTCTTCCTTCCGTTACGACACCATAACAAAAAATTCTTCCGTTACCATGAGGCAAAAGTTTTATAACATTTGGATCATCACAGTTAAAAACAGAAAACATATTTCTACATGAGAATCTTTTCTGTAAAGATAAAAAGGAGCCTTTTACCTTCCAGTAATCGTCAAGACTTTCATGAAAATCCAGATGATCCTGAGAAAAATTGGTATAAATCACGCCGGTAAAAAAGCAGTTCCATACCCTGAAAAGAGACAGTGCATGAGAAGATACCTCCATAGGAACTGCCTCTACACCTTGAGAGATCATCTGATAAAATATTTCCTGTAAATCAAGTGATTCAGGAGTAGTATTTTTAGTTTTATTGCTCTTATTACCTGTTTTTATTTCTATAGTTCCAATAAGACCTGTTTTCAATGAAACCTTCTTCATTATGTGTTCTATCATATAGGCAGTTGTAGTTTTGCCGTTGGTTCCCGTTATTCCGAAGAGTTTCATTTTTAATGAAGGATGATTATAGCAGGCTGCACTTAATTCTGCAAGAGCTTTTCGAGAATTTTCTATAATTATCAGTTCCGTTTTACCATCTAAATCCAGGTATTTTTCCGCAACTATGACAGAAGCACCCAGATCAATAGCCTGTCTGACATAATCATGACCATCTGTTTTAAAACCTTTTATACAGACAAATATATCTCCAGACCTGACTTTTCTGGAATCATAAACTATTCCTGTCATTCTGTCCGATAAATTCACCTGTGATAAGAGCTCTTCATACTTCACTCAACATAATCCCCTTAATTATTTGATTTGTTATCCAGTTCTTTTTCAGAAGGTACTCCCATATGCCAGAGAGCTTCCCTTGCAATTTCTCTGAAGACAGGTGCTGCTACAGTCCCGCCCCAGTATATACCTTTTGGTACATCAATCTTAACAAGCATAACTAACCGTGGATTACGACTCGGTACATATCCCACAAAAGACCCTATATAACTGGAAGGAGAATAAATACCGTTTTCCACAACCTGTGCCGTTCCTGTTTTACCTGCAACCATATAACCCGGAATCTGTGCCTTTTTACCTGTTCCATCCGATACAACTTCCTCAAGAATTAGTCTCATTTTCTCGGTAGTTTCCGGTTTCAAAATCTGAGCTTCAAGCTGAGGAGAAAAGCTTTTAACGACATTTCCTTCAGGACTTAACACTTCTTTTACTATCATTGGTTTAAATAGTTTTCCGCCATTGGCTATTGCCGATACTGCTCTTACAAGCTGTATGGGCGTAATAGAAATACCCTGGCCAAAAGCTATAGTAGCAAGGCTGGATACAGACCATTCGTTCGGATCTACTAAGATACCTTCACCTTCACCTGGAAGTTCTATGCCGGTAACATAGCCGAAACCAAACTTTTTTATATAATCAAAATATGTCTTTTTACCCATCTTTATACCTATACTGGCAGAACCTGTATTAAAAGAATATTTTATTATATCTTTTACATTTTCATAACCGAATTCGCTTGCCAGGCCGTCATTGGCATTAAATATAGTCCAGCCTCCGATCTGTATGGAATTTCCGCTTGGGAAGACTTCTTCCATCGTAATCTTACCGCTATCAAGAGCAGCTGCGGCAAGAATAACCTTGAATGTAGAACCCGGTTCATAACTGTCACAGATTCCGCTGTTTCTCAGTTTATTTTTAGGTGTTTTATTATACTGATTCAGATCAAAATCAGGATAGTTGGCAATTGCCAGGATCTCTCCCGTCTGCGGATCCATAACAACTACGCTTCCTCCTCTTGCTTTATGGCGTTCTACAGCTTTTCTGAGTTCTGATTCTGCAAGATACTGAATAAATTTATCTATAGTAAGTACAACATCACACCCATCTGTTGCCGGCTGAATTTCCTGTTTCCCCATGGGAACAGCTCTTCCGAAATTATCACATTCCGCTTTCAGCAATCCCGGCTTACCTGCAAGATAATTTTCATAAATACTTTCTATACCGTCCAGGCCCTGATCATCAATACCGGTATAACCCATTATATGGCAGGCAAGTTTTTCATTGGGATAAAACCTCTTCCCTGTTTCTTCTTTTATCAAATATATACCTTTTATATTTAATTTTCTTATACGGCCTGCAACAGAGTCACTTACTTTTCTTTCAAGCCAGATAAATTTACAGCCTTTATAGCTTAATCTATCTCTGAGCTCACCGGCAGATACAGACAGTATTCCCGCTAATTTTTGAGTCACTTCCTCAGGAGATGTTATCATACCGGGATCTACGCCTACTGAGTACATATTAAGACTGATAGCCAGGATTTCTTTATTACGGGCCAGGATTTTCCCTCTGATGCCGGAAATAGGTATATGACAGAGATGCTGAGCTATTGCAATCTCTTTATAATGACTTCCTTTGACTATCTGTATTTTAAATAAACTTATTATTAATATCAGAAAAAGAGGGATCATTAAATAAAATACTATTTGCCCCCGCCGTCTCTGAAACGGTAATACCTTAATAGACAAAGAACACCTCTATTTTATCAAAGCTAAATTTTTATTTTGTTGAAATAATATTACTCTACCTTCAAAATCAGGACGAGACATTCCAAATTTTGCATTTGCTATATTCTCTATCCTGTCAAGTGATGAAAGAGTATTAAACTGATTGACTAATTTCAAGTTCTGTTCTTCCAGATTCTGCCTGGTTTCATTCAGTTCACAGAGGTAATACTGTTTACTCATCATATGAGTTGATTGCTGTATAACCATAATAACCAGTATGACTAAAATCCCTGAAAGTAAGAGAGTTAACCCCAGGGGAAAACTGGTTTCTCTTCTCTTAAGAGGTCTGACTTTTACTTCTTTTCTTTTTCTCGGGTATTGAATATTATATTCTTCCCTGACTATCCTTTTTGCTACCGCCAATCTAAACATATCCCCCTTCTATTATATTTTCTCTACAACCCTGAGACGGGCGCTGCGAGAGCTGGGATTGAGCAATTTTTCTTCCTCTCCCGGGTAAACAGGTTTCCTGGTGATTAATTTCACCAGAGGCTTTACCTCTTCGCCGGTAATTCCTCTGGCAGAATCTCTGAAAAAATGCTTTACAATTCTGTCTTCCAGTGAATGAAAACTTATAACTACCATCCTTCCGCCCGGTTTGAGAACATGGAGGGCTTTTTTTAAGCCATGTTCCAGTGCTTCAAGTTCTTTATTCAAAAAAATTCTTAAAGCCATAAAGGTTCTGGTTGCAGGATGAATTTTTCTGCCTCTTCCGGGATTTGCCATGGAAACAATCTGACATAACCGGCCTGTAGTCAATATTTTTGATTTTTTCCTCTCACTTACAATCTCTCTGGCTATTCTTCTGGATCTTGTCTCATCACCATAATGATAAATAATATCAGCCAGTTCTTTCTCAGAAAAACTATTAACTATATCGGCTGCAGTATCAGGGAGTTCTCTGTCCATCCTCATATCCAGAGGACTGTCACTTTGAAGTGAAAATCCCCTCTTTTCATCTTTAAGTTGATACATAGAAACACCTAAATCAAAGATTACACCGTCTACTTCATTTATTCCCGAAGATAACAGGATTTTATCCAGTTCTGCAAAATTCCCCTTTACAGGAGTAATATTGGAAGGATAAGTCCCTGCAAAATCGCCGAAAGCTTTTATAGCTTCTCTGTCTCTGTCGATAGATATAAGCTTTCCATCCGGCAACAGAGTTTTAAGAATTTCCCTTGAATGGCCACCTCCTCCTAAAGTGCAATCTACAATCGTCTTACCTGACGAACAATTAAGAAAAAAGATAGATTCTTTTAATAGTACCGGTATATGAAACAATTTTTCCTCCATAAAAATTTATTTTTCAATCACCCCCTAATATTTTTAATAATAGTGACGATATATACTATCAGTTACAGGCTATTAACTTCTCAGCTTTCAGCTTTCAGTTATTATTCAACCCTCATAAACTGACTGCTGATTGCTGACACCTTATATAAGATACTGAGTCAAAACCTTCTTTGACAGTTTCCTGAACTCTTCCCCTTCCTGCAGTTCAACCCATTTTTCAGCACTCCATATTTCAACTCTGTCCAGAACACCTGCAACTACAACATTTTCCGAGAGACCTGCATATTTCATAAGATTATTAGGTATGGCAATCCTTCCCTGCCTGTCCATCAGGCACTCAGTTGAACTAGAAAAAAAACGACGAATATAGTCCTGAGCATCTTCGTCGCTTTTTGGCAATGTTTTCAATTTTCTAACCAATTCCTCCCATTCAGAAAGAGGATATATAAACAAACATTCTTTATCAAGACCGGGAGTGAGATAAAATTTTACTTCCAGATACTTCCTGTAGGAAGCAGGTATAATCAACCGGCATTTTTCATCAAGATTACGTTCATAATTACCAGTAAACATCAATATTAACTACCTGACTTTAAAATCTATCTCTTCTTCCGTGGTCACCACTTTTTCCCACTTTTCCCCACCTAATTCCACATTTTACCGATAAATCCTTCTGGAATAAAAAAATTATTAAAAAATTTTAAAGATTTTTTTTAAAAAAAAAGAGGATTATATTTTTTTATAAGAACGTATCCGAAAAGTAATATTTATTCTATACCCTTCCGGTGGGTGAGGCTCTGGAGAAAAATATATACCGTATTAACAGTAATTTATAAATTAAACAAATGTAATATCGTAGCAGTCTGTAATAAGAGTTTTTTTGCAAGAGGATTATAGATTTTTCGGAAGAGCCTCACACACCGGAAGGTATTTGATGACTTTTCGGATAGGCTCTTAATACCGTAACAGGTAAATTGGTACCCAAAAAATATGGAACACGCTCCTGTCCCTGGCCGGGCTCTGGAGGAAAAGATATGCCGTATTACTGGGGTGAGCATAAATAATAAATATATGCTCTCGTGACGCGTAACGCGTGACGGGAGGAAGACCTTTATTAAATGCTTATGCTCAGGTCAGTAATTGTAACTATAATACAAAAGGAAATAAAAAAGTTTCTTTCTGCCCTCCTACATTCTGTTCCGGAATAGAAAGCAATACTTTAGACACCTTTCCACCTGGAAAGGAAAAAATCAAAAAACCCTGAACAGTAGCTGAAGGAGCTATATCCTGTGCATTTAAAAGAGGGAAAGAATGGGTATGAAGATAATAACTTAACCTGGCATAATCATCAAGATTTACCCATTTTCTATCGAGAGCTTTTTTGGGATATGACGTAAGATTACTTACAGGCTCGAATTGCTTACCAGTTTCATCTACAAGAACATTTTTTGCCGGCTCTATAGATATTGGTTTATTTCCATTGTTGGAAATCTTTAAATTAAAAATAATCAGTTTTCCTAAATTAAGGAGTCCCTGATCCATAAAAACTTCTATTGTCAGGTCTCCGTATCTGATCTTTTTATGATCCCACAGAGCAAAAATACGCTCATAAGATTTTCGTGCTTTTTCATTGGAAGGATCCAGTTGAAGTACTGTAAGATATTCATTCTGAGCATCTTTTAAGAGATATTTATTTTCATAGATACCTGCAAGACCAAGATGAGCAGACACACTGCCGGGGTCTTTCTGAAGTATTTTATAAAATTTCGCAAGTTCTTTATCTTTCACAGGATCAACCAGGAAAGACCAGCTTTTCTCAAAATAATCACCTGTATTTGTAAGACCTGTAAGTTTTTGAACTACCTGTCCCATTGGCAGAGGATAGGCAGGCTCAAAGGAAATATAAAGAGAACCTGTTTTTGCATCCAGATTAAAATTAAGTTGTTCAGAGAAATCCTCTCCGTTTATATACAGCTTTAAAGTATTTCTGTCCAGAGTCTTTAACACTTCCTCAGATATAAGGGCAGTAAACCCCGTAAATCTTGATATAACAGGAGAATTATCCAGAGTAACGGAAAAATCAACTTTTTTTCTCTGAGAAAATCCCACAGAAAATGAATTTATTACAAAAAATATTATGCATATTAAAATATATATCTTATTCATTAATATAAACCTCCATAAAAATAAAAAAAATAATCATCAGTACAGAGAAATTCTAACACAGTGAAATTCCCTGTGTCAATCGAAAAAATATATGTTATACTATTTTACTGAATATTGCATTTGATTTCATAAATATATTATTGACCTGAGCATAAGCATTTAATAAACGTTTTCCTCCCGTCACGCGTCACGCGTTACGCGTCACGAGAGTATATATGTATTATTTATGCTTACCTCAGTAATTAGTGAAAAGTGAGTAGTGAAAAGTAAGTAAAATCTAATTCTTTTCACTTTTCACTCTAAATATTCCGTGACAAATTTCTTTTTCCATTGTATAAAATCACCTGGTATTTTTAAAGGCAATCATAGTAAAATGAGGCAAATAAAAATGGATTCTCTTTCAAAAATATGTAACAATAAAATTATGGCAGAAAAATTTACAGAAACATTAAATACTCACTTTATCGGTAAATACATAATCTTTTTACCTGAAGTAAGATCAACAAATTTATTTGCAAAAGAAAATGTAAAAAATTTAAAAAACGGAACAGTTATCGTAGCAGATTCTCAGACTCACGGAAGGGGAAGAATGGATAAAAAGTGGTTTTCCCCGAAAGGAATGGGATTATGGACAACAATAATACTGAAAAACCCGGCCATAGAAACACAGAAACTGCCTTTAATAAACGCCCTCATATCAGTAGTAATAGTAAAAAGTATTTTAAAGATTTCAGGCAAACAGGTATATATAAAGTGGCCCAATGACCTGCTTCTTGACGGGAAAAAAATCTGCGGTATTTTAACTGAATGTTTAACTGTTTCCGGTGAAACTATTTTAATATGTGGTTTTGGAATAAACACTGGAAAAAATATTACTTTCCCATCAGACATGATGGCACATTCCGTAGAACTGGAAGGAGAAAGAGAATTTTTACTTAAAGAAATACTTGAAAAATTTGAATATTTCTACAATCTGTTACCGGATGAAGAATTACTGAAAGAATGGAGAAAATATTCTATCAGTCTTAACAGATATATAGAAACAGGTAAAAACATTTCTGCCAGAGTTTTAGATATTGGTTCAACGGGAGAACTTTTAGTAGAAATAAACGGGAAAAAGGAAGCAATCTATTCGGGAGATAACATTATATGGACATAATTACAGGGGCCTTTAAGGCCCCTGCAAAAACATCTCATCGTCTTTAAATTAAGGGAAGAGCGGTGGTGGCACTTCCGGCGGAGGACCGCCAGGAAGAACTCCCCCTCCCGGCGGAACTGGTTCTACAGTAGGTTCTTCTCTTTCAACCTTCTGCTGCCAGTACGGAGTACCTTCTTTATAGGCATATCCAGGAGAATAAATTGCAATCATTTCATATTCTCCATCAAGACCTACTTCAAGACCGAGTACTTCTTCTACTCTTTCAAGAGTGAGATACACATCTCTTCCATAATATATAAAAGGCTGTTCCAGCATCTTACCATCCACAAATATAGCCTTCACAGAGGGATCGTAAGAAACTGAAATATTAAGAGCTTCACATATATAACGAAGAGGTACATAGGGCATATAATTCTCATATACCACAGGAACATCCATATCTATTATCTGTTGATTTATAAAGATATTCATAGGCTTTAATTCACCGGCATATGCGCTGAAAGCACAGACGAGAATCATGGTGAGAACTATACATTTTACCAAAACTAATTTTCTCACTATCCTTATCAACTCCTTTTACAATAAATTCCTCTATCCTAAAATCCGAAATTAAACGGATCCGGTCCCTTTGGCGCAGCCGTTGGAACTGGTGATGGAGGCGGTGCCACTACTGGAGGTGGAGTCACCACTGGTTGTGGTGCTGTAGGCCCCTTTACCGGCGGAGGAGCTACAGGTCCTGCAGGAGCTATAGGAGCAGGTGTTTTATCCTTCTCTACATATTGTTTTACAAAATTCTCATCCTGTAACAGAGATTGATCTACACCCTGTTTTTCCAGTTCAGCTCTTGCTGCATCAAGTTTTGCATTTTCTCTATCAGCTTTAACTTTGGTATTTAACCTCTGATAATATTCAGATGTACCTATATACCATCTTTCTATCGGATAACCAAGTTCAGCAGGATGTTTTGCCCATATTGCTGCAGAATGGTTTTTAGTATCATAGGCTACCTGAGCATTACATATCTGGCCTATACTTCTCAATGAAACATAACATGTAGGACCTAAAATAACTCTTGTGGTATTTAACTCTTTACCGTTAATAAAAACCTTTCTGTCAACAGGATCCCATGTCACTTTTCTTCCCAGTGCATAGGTCACTATACGGACAGGCACAAATACCTCTCTATGTATAGTAAAGAAATATATGCTGGGATTTAAAGGTTTTCCATTAATAAATACATTTTGTACTTTAAACTCTTCAGTATTACCAAGGAAAAAATCCGGCTTATTACTGGGATCATCCCAGGCAGCCAGTAATGGAGAAATACTGGGAAGTAAAAATGCAAATACCATCAATAAAATGGAACAAAATATAATTTTTGTTTTCATTAAATTTTCAATTCTGGCTATGCTTACAGTTCTCTATAAGCATCAAATCCAGATCTGTCCTCCTTTCTGTGAAAACTTCAATTCAAAATTTGAAGCTAAAATAAAATTATAACTACGAAAAACTATTTAAAATATCACCTCCCGGTAAAAAGCACCTCGTAACCGACAACACTAGCTATAATAATATAATTTCTAATAAAAACTATCTAACTATTCAACAAAAGAAAAAAATCTCCTCTAATTTCTAAAAAAATTATAAAGCTTCAATTTTTTTTCTATAGTTGTCATGTTTCTCGTGACGCGTAACGCGCAATGGCATTAAGTTAACGTTATAACCGTCTAAATTGGCTGCCTGGCGCTCCTCCGAAAAAATCTAAACTGTAACATTTATATCTGTTAGAGCTTACATCATGCTACTTTACACTGTATATCAATTAAATACACTTGTGCCGCCGTGATATTTTTTCTCCAGAGCACCAGGCAGCCAATTTGCTATATGTTTCTTAACTTAACGCCATTGCGCGTAACGCGTGACGGGAGAATAATAAATGTTCTAATATAATTTGCCAGGGTTATTCTTTTACAGTCTCTTATTAAAGTTTTAAATCACTCAAAAACTACTTTTCCCTTCTTTATAACTGTCACTACATGATTGGCACCGAAATAGAAAGGAAGGAGAGAATAATCAGGCACATCACAGATAATTACATCGCCATATTTTCCTTTTTCGAGAGTTCCGACAAGGCTCTCTCTGTTCAGAGCACAGGCACCATTAACAGTAGAAGCAACGATAGCTTCTTCCGGCGTCATTTTCATCTTTATACAGGCAAGAGACATGATCATCTGCATGGAACAGGTCCAGCATGAACCGGCATTATAGTCAGTTGCAAGAGCAACAGGAACTCCTTCTTCTATCATGGTTCTTGCAGGAGCATATGTGTCAAGATTCATAAAAAAGGTAGAACCCGGTAAGAGAACAGCCACTACACCATTTTCAGCCATAGAAGCTATTCCTTTCCGGGAAATACATTCCAGGTGATCTGCAGAAAGAGCTTTTATTTCTCCTGCCAGTTCTGCTCCTCCGATACAGGACAGTTGCTCTGCATGGATCCTTGGAAGCAATCTGCAGGACTTTCCTGCAAGGAGTATTTTTCTGGCTTCTTCGACAGAAAAAGCTCCCTTTTCACAGAAAACATCACAGAATTCTGCCACTTCTCCGGCAGCAGGCATCATTTCTTCTATAAGGAGTCTTATATATTCATTCCTGTTATTTAAAAATTCTTTCGGAACAATGTGGGCTCCCAGAAAAGTGCTTACTATATCCATGTGATATTTGTTATTCAATTCATTTATTATATGAAGCATTTTAATCTCTACTTCTTTATTAAGCCCGTAACCGCTTTTAGTTTCAAGAGTAGTGGTGCCATGTTTTAACATAAAAGAAATAACCTGTCCTGCTCTATGCAGAAGTTCTTCTTCTGAAGCACCCCGTGTGGCAGCTACAGTAAAGTTTATACCACCTCCCGCCTTCTGTATTTCAAGATAGGTTTTTCCAGCAAGCCTCATTTTTATTTCTTCTATACGGTTTCCCCCGAAAACAATATGACTGTGGGGGTCTACAAAGCCCGGCATAACTACCATGCCTCTCGCAGAAATTCTCCTGCCCCCGGGTTTTAAAGAAATATTTATATCTCCCGTTTTCCCTGTAGCAACAATACAACCTGTGTCGTCAATGGCGACAAAACCATCTTCTATAATAGCGAGATCTTCTTTAACAGGTTTTAATACAGGTCTGTTCTTTGAAGTATTAAGAGTTAATAACTGAGATGCATGTTCTATTATAAGATCTGCAAAAATTTCAGGCATAAAAACCTCCTTAATATCGTGACGCGTGACGCGTGACGCGTGACGCGTGACGCGAGGCTTCACTGTTGTTCGTAATGATAGTTAATTATAAATAAATGATGTATTTTGTCAATAAGATAGTGTTTTTAAACGACACATGGATTCATTTTTACTGAAAAACACACTTGATTTCATAAATCTATTGCTGACCTGAGCATAAGCATATAATAAGATTCTTCCTCCCGTCACGCGTCACGAGAGCAGATATGTATTAGTTATGCTCACCACAGTAATTAATCAGGTGTCGGGTGTCGGATAAATATCGTAACCACCTGTCACGCGTCACGCTTATAAAGACTTCGGCACATTTCTTTTCAGAATTACTGCAATCGTGAAGGAAAAGAAAGTTCTACGAAGAAAAGAAATAGGCTTATAATAGTTATAAAAAGGAGTCATTTAAAAGTGATTAATAAAAAAATTTTCATACCTGTTATTATAATGATAATAATAGCAATAATATATCCGTCTATATCATTGTGTAAAACCGATTATAAGGAAGAATATGAAAAAGCTATCAATCATTACTATGAATTACTTGCTACAGCCCGTTCATCGGGTTATGACACTACAGAAGCAGAAGGATTGAGAGAACAGGCGGAAGTAACAAAAAAAGAAGGCTTTATTAGAGCAGCTTTCATGCTTATAGAAGAAGCCAATACAAAGCTTGAAGAAAAACTACAGGGTCAGCCTGATTTTGTCATGGCCACATCAGTTCCTTCCGAATTACCGTCAGTAACGCCGACTCAGAAACCTACTAAAATTCCGACTCAGAAACCAACCGAAACTCCTGCGCAAAAACCCACTGAAATTCCGACTCAGAAACCAACCGAAACTCCTGCTCAAAAACCCACTGAAATTCCGACTCAGAAACCAACCGAAACTCCTGCGCAGAAACCCACTGAAATTCCGACTCAGAAACCAACCGAAACTCCTGCTCAAAAACCCACTGAAATTCCGACTCAGAAACCAACCGAAACTCCTGCTCAAAAACCCACTGAAATTCCGACTCAGAAACCAACCGAAACTCCTGCGCAGAAACCCA
>CAYSLJ010000002.1:25436-108591 GCA_964431735.1 uncultured Synergistia bacterium
CTGCGCAGAAACCCACTGAAATTCCGACTCAGAAACCAACCGAAACTCCTGCGCAGAAACCGACAGAAACTCCTACGGTCATAGCAACACCGGCAACGAACGAAATGACAATTTCATCCAGTTTTGACAGGAATGAAGGGGCACTCTTTGGCATAAACTCGGTTCATCAGACTATATTCAAAGAGTTGATACCTTACTATAAAAAAACAGGTGGTAAATGGATTATTCTTAACGGTCTGTACTGGGCAAAGAAAAAACCTCCCATGTGGAGTAAAATAGATGAACAGATTAATTTCATTTATAACAGCGGCTTCTCTATAATAATAGAGATAAATATCGAACCTAAAGAACAGGGAGGAGCAGCGGAATTTCCTTCATCTCCCGAGGACTACAGTAAATTTATGTTTCGATGTGCCTCAAGATATGACGGAGACGGAGATTATAATAATGACGGTATATCAGATGGTCCTGCTTTACCAAAAGTTAATTACTGGAAGGTATTAAATGAGCCGAATTTAAATAGATACTGGGAAGATACACCGGCCAATTATGCAAAACTGATCAGACTGTCTTCAGAAAATGTACGTAAAGCCAATCCTGATGGGAAGATAATTTTCGGAGGTATATCCAATAAGAATTTTCTTATGAACGAAAAGGTAAATACAACCTTCCTTGATAACCTCTTTAAATTTACCTTTCCTGATGGTAAAAAAATTCAAGATTACCTGGATTATATGAACTTCCATTATCATGGAACATCCGAAGATATGAATAAATTTTTACAAAATCAGATAGAAACAATGAAAAAATATAATGTAAAAAAACCTTTTATAATGGCAGAAATCGGTTGTCCCGGAGGAGTAAAATTCAGTTTTGAAGAGGGACAGACAATAAACGCTTCTCTGGAAAGCCAGGCATCAGAAATGGTTAAAATGTTTATAATAGCCCTTGCCAGAGGTGCAGAGAAGATTATCTACCAGTCTATTTCCGATCAGAAAAAACAGTTAAAAGATTCTCTCTCAAACGATACAATATTCGTATCAGACGAAACAATAGAAGATATTTATCAGCATGATATATTATCTTATGATGGATTATACTATTTTGACTTCGATGCAAAACCTGCTATGTTCTGTTATAAAGTTCTCACAGAAAAACTCAGAAATAGAAAAATAAGTCACGAATTACTTGGATTGGCAGAAGGGGTAAGATGTTTTATTTTTGTAAAAAATAAAGATTTCCCGTCATCAGACGATACACCTCTTTATGTACTCTGGAATGAGACCGATAAAAAACAGAATTTATCACTTACTCTGCCATGGAAAAAAGCAAAACTGACAAGTTTTATTCTTCTCCAGGGAGAGGAAATATTCACAAGTGATTTAGAGCCACAGGGCGGTAACTTCGACATACATCTGGCAAAAGAGCCGGTATTAATAGAGTTTGCACCGTAAATGCGTAATGCGTGAGGCGTGAGGCGTAATGCGTGAGGTACATAATTTTTGTATCATAAAAATATATTGCAAATTTTTATGACTTCAATTATAATACTTTTCACTGATTATAATGACCGGTAACCGGTCACCGGTCACTGATCACTGGTCACTGATAACTGGTCACCGGTCACCGATAAAGGAGTTAACTTATGCAACATATTCCATTTACGAGCAATCATACAGATCACTGTACAGATAAAGGATTCAGATTTGAATTTTTCTGTGAAAAATGTCATGACGGTTATATGACAGAATTTAAAACCTTTGGCATAGGGACATTAAACACATTACTTGATATGGGAGAAAGCCTGTTCGGAGGTTTTTTTCATCAGGCAAGCAGTCTGGCTCAGAGGGTTCATTCTGCATCCTGGGAAAGAGCCAAAGACAGTGCCTTTTTAGAAGCAGTAGAAGAAGCAAAAAAGCATTTTCATCGATGTTCGAGATGTGCAAATTACTTCTGTGCCAGATGCTGGAACCCTGATCAGGGGCTCTGCACACACTGTGCTCCATTTTTAGAACAGGAAATAGAATCTGCAAAAAGACAGGCTGCCATAGAACAGGTTCATGAAAAAGTAAGAAGTAAAACCTATGTAACAGACGAAGACGTAGATATTGATATGCAGGTAACATGTCCCGTCTGTAACAGCCCGACAGGAAAAGCAAAATTCTGTCCAAACTGCGGAGCAAAAACAGGTGTAAAAAAAATCTGTTCCGGATGTAAAGCAGAGATATCTCCTTCAGTAAAATTTTGTCCCGAATGTGGTGCAAAAAATTAAAGGAATTTTACAGGGCTTTATAGAAATTAAATCACATGATATATTTTATGGGTTTCGGGCCATAAACACAAAGAAAGCCTGACATCCCGGCAGAGAGGTGTATAGATTTGACCTGTTCAACATGTAAAACAGAAAATGAAAATAATTATAAATATTGTTTTCAATGTGGCATGTCTCTAAAAACAGATGATGAATCTGCAGAGAAACTTCTTATAGATGAAGAAGTAAATAACTTATTAAGATTCTCCTATGTATTTGAAATAAATAATCTTGTAGACCAGGCTATAGAAGCATGCAGTGCAATTGCAGAGGTACACCCTGAATGGGCAGATGTGCATTTTAAACTTGCCAGAGCATATGAAGCAAAAGGTTTTCATGGTAAAGCTATTTCTGAATATAAAAAAGCTATAGCTATAAACCCTGACTATATAGATGCATGCAGGTGTCTTGGAGAGCTGTACAGCGATGAAGGATTTTACAATGAAGCTATCGAACAATTCAATGTTGTATTGAATACAAAAGTAAAATTTGATTATGCCGATATACACAGACATAAAGGGTTTGCCCTGGAAAAAATCGGTAAAGAAGAACAGGCAATAGAAGAATATAAAAAAGCCCTTGAAATCAATCCTGATTACAGTGAAGCGAATTTTAATATGGCAAAAATTTATTACAGAAAAAAATCCTTTAATGAAGCCGGGGAATATATATCAAGAGCTTTAAAAAGAATGCCTGGAAATAAAAAATTAACAGACCTGGAAAAGGAAATCAAAAAAAAATTAGTATAATCCTGCCGGAGATTTAGAATATGGAAAGAGATCCTTATAAAGTTTTATCTATATCCCCTTTATCTTCTGAAAATGAAATAGAGAAAGCTTACCGCAAAAAAACCAGGATGTACAATCCGGAGGTACATACCGGAGCAAAGCAGTGGGCTGAAAGAAAATTAAAAGAAGTTACAGAGGCATATAACATATTAAATAGTCCTGCCAGAAGGAAAGAATATGATATGTCTCCCCATTTTCATCTCAGAAGAATCAGGAAAACCCAGGGAAAAACTACAAAGAAAATCTCTACAGACCTCTTACTGGAAGGTAAACCTACCTTCAAGGAATCCAGCTCTCTCCTGGACAGGATAAAATCCATCTTTTATAAACCTCCAGAACCGGAAAAAATTGTTAACTACAATCCCAAAGAAGCAGATATGCATTTCGCTCTCGGCATATCACTCTGTGATAATATAAAATTCATAGAACAGGCGCCGAATGAATTTGAAAAAGCAATCCAGTTTGATCCCAACCATATGGAAGCTCATTACAATATAGGTATAGTTTATTACAAACTGGGACAATTTGAAGAAGCATCAATACATTTCCAGAAGGTCCTTGCACTGGATAAAAATGATGCAGGTGCTTTTACGATGATGACTGTTCTGAGAGATGAGTAATGGAATCGTGACGCGTGACGCGTGACGCGTAAAAACCGCATCACTGAAACAATTTTTTATATTCCTGAGGTACTATATTTGTGAAATGTTTTTTTGTAAGTCTCGGATGTCCGAAAAATCTGGTGGATTCTGAAATTATGCGGGCTTTACTTGCAAAAGAAGGCCACGAAATTACATGTTCCGAGAAAGATGCAGAGGTAATTATAGTAAACACCTGCGGTTTTATTGAAAGTGCAAAAGAAGAATCTATAGAAACTATACTGGAAATGGCTTTAAATAAAGAGACAGGTTCATGTAAAACTCTTATAGTTACAGGCTGTATGGCACAGAGATACTCAAAGGATATGAAGAAAGAAATACCTGAAGTGGATGCCTTTATAGGCACAGGTGAATTCCACCGCATTACTGAGGTTTTACATGATCTGAAAGAAAATGAAACAATAGAACTTGTGTCAGACCCTGAATACGTCTGGCGTTCTGATATGCCAAGACTGGTTTCTACCCCTTTTTATTATGCCTATCTGAAAATAGGAGAAGGATGCAGCCATAAATGCAGTTTCTGCATTATACCTCAGTTAAGAGGCCCTTACAGAAGCAGACCTGTTAAGGATATAATGGAAGAAGCCCGCAATCTTGCCGGTCAGGGCGTTAAAGAAATTATTATTATAGCACAGGATCCCACTCAGTACGGCTATGATCTGACTGAGAAACCTCAACTTGTAACGCTTCTTAAAGAAATAGAAAAAATAGATGGTATCAGATGGATAAGAATTCTTTATCTTTATCCCACTTCCATTTCCGACGAATTACTCAATGTGATAAAAGAATCTGACAAAATATGCAAATATATTGATTTACCGCTTCAGCACTGTGAACATAAAATACTTGAAGCTATGGGAAGAAAGGGAAATAAAGAAGACTACCTGAATTTAATAAAAAAAATAAAAAAGAAAATTCCCGATGTAACCCTGAGAACTGCACTCATTGTAGGATTTCCCGGTGAAACAGAGGAACATTTCGAAAGTCTTCTGGATTTTGTAGAGAAAGCAGAATTTGACAGGCTCGGTGCCTTCGAATATTCAAAAGAAGAAGGAACAGGAGCAGAAAAACTTAAAGGCCATGTAAGGAAAAAGATAAAGAAAGAAAGACTTCACCACATTATGACACTTCAGAAAAAAATTTCTCTGAAGAAAAATAAATCCCTCATTGGCTCCATACAGGAAGTAATAATAGAAAATATTTCCAATAAAGGCAAATATAAAATTCAGGGCAGAACCAGGAGAGATACTCCTGATATAGACGGCGCTATTTATCTTCTTCCTTCGAATGTGCAGCCCGGAGATATAGTAAAAGCCAGGATTACAGGGGCAAAGGAATACGATCTCTTCG
Organism: uncultured Synergistia bacterium; assembly: GCA_964431735.1. Taxonomy (GTDB): domain Bacteria; phylum Vulcanimicrobiota; class SpSt-956; order SpSt-956; family JAKJGF01; genus CALARM01. The sequence goes on from CAYSLJ010000002.1 coordinate 30,545, forward strand.
GGGAGTTAAAATACTAAGGAGTTGTCAGGAAATAACTACATCTTAATTACGATTTGTATCGTGACGCGTAACGCGTAACGCGTGACGCGAGGATGATAACCATTCTAACAATTTGCCGGAGTTATTTTTCCTGCAGTCCTAAGTACCGAGACAGATAAAAAAGTATCCAAAAAACTATAAATAGTGAGTAGTGAATAGTGAGTAGTGAATAATGAGTATAAAACCCACTCACTACTCACCACTCACTACTCACTAAATAATTTATAAATGGTTACTAATTTACCTGTTACGGTAATAAGGGATTGTCTAGAAATAACTCCGTCATATTTACAGTCTATATCGTGACGCGTGACGCGTAACGCGTGACGCGAGGATAATAACCGTTCTGACAATTTGCCAGGTTTATTTTTTTCCAGTCTCTAATTACCTTCTCCCTTGACATCATCATACCCTCCGCCTCCTTTAACATCACTATAATCGCCGCCCCCTGAACTTCCTGATGATGTATTACTTGATGTGCTATTACTGCTACCTCCCGTATTTCCTCCTCCGGTATTGTAGTAAGTCGTATCGGAATAATTTCCTGTATCTGTTACCACAGTTACAGTTGAACCTGTAGCCTTCTCTATTTTTCCTATATAATCATCGGCATCTTTTTCTGCCTGCCCCCCTGCTCCCAGGTTTTTAACCTGCTGAAAATACTTCTCAGATTCAGTATAATTTTTTCCTTCGTAAAGGTTTTTTCCAAGATTTACATAGCATGTGGCAAGAGATGATTTTACATCCTGATTGTTTTTATTTATAGAAGCAGCAAGCTCAAAATTATTCTTTGCTTCCTTATAATTCTTTTTACCCATGTAATCTTTGCCTGCTTTAACATAAGAGTCAAAGCTTTTATCTTTAATTAGTTTCTTCTCCTCTACCGTGGGATTTAATTTTTCTGCTTTCTTAAAACACTCAGCAGCAGATTTATAATCGCCAAGATTATAATAACAGAGACCATTGTCTATAGTGGCAGTCTTATCGGATTTACTCAGAGAAAGAATCTTTTTATTCTGTTCCATGGCTTTTTTGTAATCTCCCATTTTCATAAAAGCTCTGCTTAAAGATTTTAAAGCATCAGAATTTTCAGGTTTTTTCTTAAGAACCTGCGTAAAACACTCTGAAGCGAGTTCCCATTTTTCGGCCTTCAAAAAGTAATTTCCCGTTTCTGTATATTCTTCTACTTTTATATCTTTATCTTCTGCCAGTTTATCAAGCACTTCTTTCGAAGAATCATAATCTTTTTTATCCATATATATCTCTAAAAGTTTTTCCGATGCTTTTTTCTTATCTTCCGGAAGGACAGCTAATTCCACTGCTTTCTTATAATATTCTATGGCACTGTTGGGATCTGAAACGGAAGCAGGGTTCTTCGTCTTATCAATGGCAATATCTGCAAGAGCAAAAAGGGCTTTTATATTTGTTTTATCCAGTTTCAATACCTTCTCAAAGGCCTGTTTTGCTGTTTTATACTGCCTGTCTCCCAGATCGCTTTCTCCAATGGCAAGATAACGGGCAGGATTTTTGTAGTGATTGTTTGCAAGAACTCCTCCTACAAGGAGCAAAAGAACAATAGCAATCACTGCAGGTATTAAGAATTTATTGCCTTCTTTCTTTTTTTCAGGAACTTTACAGGTATCTACAGGGACTGTATTATAATGAGAAATCTCTTCTTTTTTTATTGTTTTCAAATGGTCAGGCTCATATGAAGGAACAGGTTTCACAGGAGGTGCTTCATAAGGAACGGTATCTGACTGACGTGCCTTATATGGCACTGTCGGTTCTGAAACATGTTTCCCCATATTATCAAGGGCATTTTTCATATGTATGGCATTCTGATATCTGTCTGAAGCATTCACAGAAAGAGCACACATTACTATATCATCAAGTTCCTGTGATACATAAGGTTTATGCCTTCTTACAGGGCTGAAATCTCCCGGTATTACGGGAACTACTCCTGTAAGTAGACAGTGCATGGTAGCTCCCAGACAGTATATGTCGGAACGGATTTCAGGTTTCCCCAGAAGAAGTTCTTTAGGAGCAAAAGCAGGCGTGCCTATGCCGGTTTTGGTCGTATCGCTTTCAGGGTTTATACTTCTTGCTATGCCGAAATCTATAAGCATTATCTTATTATCAGAGGAACGGATCATTACATTTCCCGGCTTTAAGTCTCTGTATACAATAGGAGGATCCTGGCTGTGAAGATAGTAAAGAACATCAAGTATTTCCTTTGCCCATTCTACTACAGATTCCTCCGGCACTCCTTCCGTACCGTATCCCCTCATAACAGTATCAAGGTCATTGCCTTTTACATATTCCATTACAAGGTAATAACGGCCACCTGATACGAAATAATCTTTTACAGTGGGAAGATTGGGATGTTTCAATGTATGAAGCATCTGGGCTTCTTCCATAAATCTGTCTATAAAATACTGTCTGTTTTCTGTGTCTGTGGAAAGTTCAAGCATTTCTTTTACTGCACAGGGGATTTTCTTGAATTTATGGTCTATGGCTTCATAAACTGCCCCCATACCGCCGGATTTTATGAGTCTTTTTATTTCATAGCGGTTTTCAAGCATGATGTCTTCCATAAGGGTGCCTTTTGCAGTTGTAGCCACTACTTCTCCACCGCAGCCTTTACAGAATTTTGCCGAGTTACTGTTCTGATAACCGCATTTTTCACAGAATATGGCCATAATATGTTCCTTTCAAAGACAGAATATTTATATATACTGACCTGAGCATAAGCATTTAATAAAGGTCTTCCTCCCGTCACGCGTTACGCGTTACGCGTCACGAGAGCATATATTTATTATTTATGCTCACCTCAGTAATTCTACAGAGAGAGGATTATTTACCTGCAAAATTACTAAAATATTATGATAGAAAAACTTTCTATCTTTTTGTCTGAACCCGGATGAGTCGGATAAAGGTAAATGTAGTAATTACAGGTTAATTGTGATATAATTTAATTATGAAAGAATATCCGAAAGAAATTAAAATTCAGTGGCATGCCTATTTTGCTCAGGTAATGGAGAAAGTCTGCACCAAAAGGGACTTTATTGTGGAAAGAGAAAAAGAAGTAGCTAAAATGCCACTCAAAATTGACTTTATTGTTATAAAAAAACAGGATAGGGATTATACAGGTTTAACTAAACCCTATTCATATTTCAATCAGATTAATGTCATAGAATTCAAATCCAGGACTGATGTTTTCGACTGGAAAGACCTGTATCAAATCGAAGTCTACGGGAAATTATACGGCATAAATAAAGACATTCATGAGAGAAAAAATATCTCTCTATGGTCGGTGGCAAGTCATTTTACTGAAAAATATAGAAATAATCTTGACGAAGCAGGAGTAGTTTTAGAAACACTCGATAAAGGATTTTATGGATGTATGGCAAAAGGCTTTCCTTATTATGAAATGGATTTAGCAGACCTTCCTTTTACTGAAGAGTATTATCCTTTTCATCTATTCAGTAAAAATGAAGATAATGTCAGGAAATTACTGATAAAATCTCTGGAAAAACCAGAAGATACAAAGGATTATCAGCAGGAGATGATCTTTCTATATAATAAACTTTACAGGGAGGTGTTAATCATGAAACTTTTAGATCCTTTTGAAGCCGGATGTGATGAACAGGGACTAAAAGAACTTATACTTGAAGAACCTCTGGGAGGATTATTAATTAAATATAAAGATGAAATTATTAATAAAATAGGTGAAGACGAGATTATTAATGAACTGGGAGAAGATAAGATTATTAATAAACTGGGGGAAGATAAGATTATTAATAAACTGGGAGAAGATAAGATTGCAAAAGCTCTTTTAAATAAAATTGGTAAGCAAAAACTTCTGGAATTACTTGATAAATTTGACTCTGATATTTCGGATTGATAAAGCCGTTATAGTTATCAATTTTATTCATCCGGCCAGTTGCCATATTGTCTGAACCCGGATGAGTCGGATTAACGGATGAGTCGGATAAATTACCGATACTCAGTCTTATTATCCGATATATTCGAAGTGTCTGTGGTCATATCTTTCGAACTTTTTTCATAAAGCCTGCTAAGAGCCTATCCAAAAAGTAATATTTATTTTACACCCTTCCAGGGGGGAGGCTCTAAATAATAGGCTATTTGATTATCTCTTCATATTCGGTATGAGTTCCGATCCATACCCATCGAAAATCATTGCCCTCTTCAAAGGCTATAGCTCTGTAATTAATACCTACTCGAACAGACCAAAATTGACCTACTTTTTTAAAATGCAATGACGGATGCTTACTGTCAATTCGTAGAAGTTCAAAATTTTTTCTGGCAATGTTTTGTACAGATCCGGGAAGGTCATTGAACATTTTCCAGAAATCTCTAGTTGTTTGATGTGGCATTTATATTGTCTTAGAAAATCCTTCTTTTCGTGCTTCTCTGGCCTGTTCAATAAGAAAATCTAATTTACCTGCTTTTGAATCTTCTTCAATCTGTTTATCCCACTTTTCCCAGTCAGCTTCAATATCTATTTTATTAGTATCTATTTCTATTGTTTCTTTTACTGCTTCTTTTTTTAGTAGAAGATCCATAAAATCACCTTCCTTCTATTTTAATTTATACCAATTAATGAGAGTTTTGTCAATTTATCAGTCAATTTATTGTTATAGTTCACCTGAACTGTTATGATATTTCTTACTTTTTATGATGATTTATTATGTGAGGCTACAAAACGTCATTCAGATAGATATAACTACATTGGATGAAATGAAGGTAAGGTCTATGTTACTTACTAATTTGGAAAAATTTGAACAGGAAGTATTTGAAAAAGGTATAGAAAAAGGCATGGAAAAAGGCATGGAAAAAGGCATGGAAAAAGGCATATTCTATGGGAAACAGGAGGCTCTGTTAAAACTATTAAAAAAGAAATTCAATAAAATACCTCAAAAGCTTCAGAACAAAATTAAAGAAATTAAGAGCCTGGAAAAAAGGGAGTTTTTTCTTCGTCCGGCCTTTCGCCGACCCGGGATGATTTCCCGATGGACACTTCATGTTTGCACTGGAGTATAATCCGTAAACTATACTTATCTGGTGATGAATTATACTGAGAAGGCGGGATTCTAGCGTGAGTCGAATGGACTACCGTTACAACAGGCTCTATCTGCTCTTTTTGTCTGAACTCGGATGGGTCGGATTAAAGGATGAGTCGGATAAATTACCGATACTCAGTCTTATTATCCGATATATTCGAAGTGTCTGTGGTCAGACGTTTTTTAAAAGCCTTTTAAATTCCAGTTTCTTTGCTCCAAAATTAATCAACAGCCCGATTTCCAGATTAAAAGCCTCAAGATAATTTAAAGCCTGAGCAAGATGGACATCTTCAAGAGTTATTATAGCTTTTAACTCAACAAGAACAACATCTTCGACTAAAAAATCCACTCTTCTTGTGCCAACTTCAGTACCGTCATAATAAACAGGCATTTCCTGTTCTCTTACAAAACTCAAACCCTGTTTTCCCATCTCTATTGCCATACATCTCTGATATATAACTTCCTGAAAACCATTTCCCATACTATTATGGACTTTCATGGCACATCCAATAATTTTATGAGTTAAATCATCATATTTTGTTTTTTTCAGCATAATATAGCTCCTCTGTAGACCACGGATACAACGGATTTTTCGGATATATCGGATTAAGACACCAGACTTCGGCTATCATCCGACTCATCCCATTAATCCGACGCATCCGAGTTCAGACCACGGATAAAACGGATTTTTCGGATATATCGGATTAAGACACCAGACTTCGGCTATCATCCGACTCATCCCATTAATCCGACGCATCCGAGTTCAGACAATTACTGCCTCAACAGGCGAAAGCCCAGGCGGTCGTAGCGGTTGTCCGGCGTGTCGTGTGTCACTGCACCCTGCTTCGCCAGAGCCTCTGCCGCAGCCTTCTTCCCTATGGCATCCTTATTATTCGGATCTATTACAAGGACTGCTTCATACAGAGTTACTGCATTACCATAGTCTCCTTTTTCATAACAACCATTCGCCTTCTTCAATAATTCCGCTACCTTGCTGTTATCCACTGTCGCCACAGGAGTGGGAGTTACATCACTCTTCATCGCCACATCACATTCCTTTATTCGATCCTTTGCATCACTGTCCGATGGATTTATCTCCAGAACCTTATTAAAACACTTCTTCGCATCTCCATACTTCTTTAAATACATCAACGATAATCCTTTGTTATAATAAGCCTTGTCATAATCACCTTTCTTACTTATTGCCTGATTATATACCTCAAGGGAACGTTCCACATAATATGTATTATTTCCGCTCTTTCCCATATTATATAAGGCATAACCCTTGTTATTTAATAATTGAGGCACTCCCGGATCTAACTCCAATGCCTTATTAAAACAATTTAAAGCCTCTTCATATTTCCCCTTCTCAAGTAGACTCAACCCCTCTTTATTCCACTCTTTCGCACCCTTTCCCATTACATTTATACAGGTTACTACTATTACTGCTATTATCAATATCACAGATAATCTAAATCTCATACAAAACTCCTCTCAATTTTTTTCTTTTTAATTCTTCATATTTTTCGTTTATCCTTTCTATTCTGTCTTACTCACGGATTAAACGGATTATAGTGTAGTTCACAACAAATTACAGATAATCCTCGCGTCACGCGTCACGCGTTACGCGTCACGAAGCACTTAATTTCTAATAAGTTATGAAACTAACTATAAAAGATTACACGGATTTTTATAGACACTTTTACTGCCATTATTCCTGCAATATTAGTAAAATCTATGATATAATATAAATAAAATCAGGGGGAGAAGAATATGAAAAAAATACCCTATGGAATTTCAGATTTTAAACTTATAAAAAAAGAGAATTACTACTATGTAGATAAAACACAATTTATACAGAAAATAGAAGATTCATCACGATATCTATTTTTTATCCGCCCAAGACGGTTCGGTAAATCTCTGTGGCTCTCTCTTATGGAAAATTATTATGACATATCTAAAAAAGAAAACTTCGATGAATTATTTAAAGGAACTTATATTTACGATAACCCTACAGATGAAAGAAATTCTTATCTGATTTTAAAATTCAATTTCTCTGAAGTAAGCTCTGATATTAAAGAGGTGGAAAATTCTTTCAATAATACTATAAAAATAGGATCTCTAAAATTTATAAGAAAATACAGAGATTATATAAAAGATACAGAAAAAAAAGAAAAGATAATAGAAAATATTGAAAAAGCTTCGGAAATATTAAAATATCTTACAAATTTTCTGGAAGGGAATGAAAAAATCTACCTCCTGATAGATGAATATGATAATTTCACCAATACAATCATATCTTCAACAGGTAATGAACAGTATATGGCCATCACTCACGGAGAAGGCTTCTACAGGCATTTTTTCAATGTAATTAAAGCAGGAACCACAGGAGGCCCCATTTCAAAACTGTTTATTACAGGCGTATCACCTGTTACTATGGATGATGTAACAAGCGGATTTAATATCGGAGATAATATTACTTCAGATCCGGCAGTAAATCAAATGGTCGGCTTTACTGAAACAGAAGTTATGGAACTCCTTAAATACTACGGAATAAATAAAACAATTATCCAAATTATAAAGCCCTGGTATAACAATTATCTCTTCTCAGAATATGAAATAACAAGAATGTATAATTCTGATATGGTTCTTTATTTTGTTAAAGAATATCTTAAAACAAACAGACTACCTAAAGTTATGTTGGATTACAATATCAAAACAGATTACAATAAACTCAAATATCTCATTATTACAGACTTAAAAGGGAAAATCAAAGTAAACGGGAACTTTGAAAAATTAAATATCATACTGGAAGAAGGACAGATTGAAGCTAATATTGTAAACAGCTTCCCTGCTGAAAGAATTATTGACCCGCAGAATTTCATCTCTCTTTTATATTACTTCGGACTTCTCACTATAAAAAGTGTAAATCTCGGTATGACAGAACTTTCTATACCCAATGAGGTAATCAAACAGCTTTATTACGAATATATCAGAGAAGGCTACAGGGATACAGATATATTTAATGTCAATTTTTATAAACTCGGAATACTCTTTAAAGGAATTGCTTATTTCGGTAAATGGGAAGAACTTTTTACATATCTCTCTGATGAAATGAATAAACAGACTTCCCTCCGGGATTATATTGAAGGAGAAAGATCTGTTCAGACCTTCCTTAGAGCTTATCTGAATGTTTCGAATTATTATATTACAAGAACTGAATATGAGCTTAATAAAGGATACTGTGATATTTTACTTCTTCCGAATTTACTTCAATATCCTGATATGAAATATTCTTATCTCATTGAGCTTAAATATTTATCACAGAAGGAATTCACTCAGACAAAGCTTGAAGAAAAGATTAAAAATGCAGAAGAAAAACTGAATAAGTATAAAGATGACGAAGGGCTTCAAAAGATGCTCGGAGACACACAGATAATCAGGCTTATTCTTGTTTTTTCAGGGGTGGAACTCACATATAAGTCTGACCACGGATAGGTCGGATTTCTCGGATATATCGGATTAAGATACCAGACTCCGGCAATCATCCGACTCATCCGACTCATCCGAGTTCAGACAATCATGGCCCACAACAAAGACGAAACCCCAGATTATAATCTCTGAAAGAGGGACCGGAGCTATAGCGAAATGCGGAACGACAGTAATCCTCGCCCCTGTCCCAGGCACCTCCCCGTTTAATCCTCTTTGTTCCGGACACAGGGCCGGAAGGGTCGGTTACACCGGATGAAGGATATACTCCGCTCCAGTCGCTGCACCACTCCCATACATTCCCGCTCATATCAAATAACCCCAGGCCGTTAGGGGTCTTCTCTCCGACACAATGAAGAGTTCCTCCTGAATTATCACTGTACCAGCAATAAGTGTCGTTCATAGTGTTACCCCAGTAATAATCAGACACAGAACCGGCACGGCATGCATACTCCCACTCTGCCTCCCGGGGAAGGCGGTAAACCTTACCTGTTTTCCCGGTCAACCACAGACAATAAGATACGGCATCATTCCAGCTTACATTTTCTACGGGATAACTTCCGTCTGACCGGTTTCCATGATGGGTCGGATCATACATCATATATTCCCTGTTACTTACCTCATATTTTCCCATATAAAAATCACTCACTGTTACAGTATGAACCGGTTCTGCAACACCGGTCTGGCCCATTTGAAAAGTTCCGCCTTTTATATAGACCATTTCAAAAGTTACTCCATTCACTATTTCTATATAAGATTTTCCCTCTGACAGTTTTAGAGGTGACATATTACTATATCTGGCAAGGAACTCTGCCGCTGTCTTCTTTCCTGCTGCTTCCTTATTATTCGGATCTATTGTAAGCACTGCTTCATAGAGACTTGCTGCTTTTTCATATTCTCCTCTGTTATAATAATCACCGGCCTTTTTCATTAATTTCGAAATTTCAGAAGAAGCAGCAGAATAACCGGTCATAGCAATATCACATTCCTTTATTCTGGCACGTGCATCACTGTCAGACTGATTTATGTCCAGAACCTTCTTAAAACATTTCTTCGCCTCATCATATTTTTTCAGATACATTAAAGATAAACCTTTATTATAATAGGCTCTGTCATAATCTGATTTACCGCTTATCGCCTGATTATAAACCTCTATTGAACGTTCCACATAATAAGTGTTGTAACCGCTTTTTCCTATATTATATAAAGCATATCCCCTGTTATTTAACAACTGCGGCACACCGGGATCCAGTTCCAGAGCTTTATCAAAACATTTTAAAGCTTCTTCATATTTTCCCTTCTCAAGCCAGCGTAAACCCTCATTATTCCACTCTTTAGCACTTTTCCCGGCTATCATTACAGGAGTCAAAGAGATAATAATGACTATTATTATTAATGGTAATTTATAATTCGTATTATTAATCATACTTTTATTTTATCATATTTTTATAGTTAATTTCATAAAAATCCATAATTAATAACCTCGTAATTCGTAAAGCGTGATGCGTGATGCGAAGGAGTAATAACCCATTACGCATTACGCATTACGTATCACGAATTATTTAAATTCCAATAAGGAATGAAAATTTATTAATTGTCTCTTTCCTCGCGTCACGCGTTACGCGTTACGCGTCACGATTAATATATTTGAGACATTTATTTAACTGCCATTCCTAACTTATGAAATAGACTATAATCTCAGGCAGGAAAATAATAAAAATAGTTGAAATTTTAAGGTTAACAAATCAGTAAAAGAAAGAGGTGAGCTCTTTTGGAGAGAGCAACTATAAGAGATATTTCAAAATATGACGGCCAGGAAGTAGAAATAAGAGGATGGGTTTATAATAAACGTTCCAGCGGGAAAATACATTTCCTTATGATAAGAGACGGCACGGGAATAATACAGGGTGTGGCAGGTAAAAATGACGTTTCTCCCGAAGTATTCGAAAGCTTTAATCCTCTCACACAGGAATCGTCCATAATAGTAACGGGAAAAGTCAGGGAAGATAAAAGAGCGCCGGGAGGATATGAACTTACCCTTACAGGACTTAAAACCATACAGATAGTAAAAGATTATCCCATATCCCCCAAGGAACATGGCGTGGAATTCCTTATGGCACACAGACATTTATGGCTCAGATCAAAAAAACAGCATGCCCTTATGCTCATAAGACATGAAATAATAAAATCCATAAGAAATTTCCTGGATGACAACGGATTCATTTTAATGGATACACCAATACTCACACCATCTGCCTGTGAAGGAACAACAACACTGTTTGAAACACCATATTTCGATACCAAAGCCTATCTTGCACAGAGCGGACAGTTATATAACGAAGCAAACTGTATGGCTCTCGGGAAAGTTTACTGTTTCGGCCCAACTTTCAGGGCGGAAAAATCAAAAACCAGACGACACCTGATGGAATTCTGGATGGTAGAGCCGGAAATGGCCTATGTGGAACTCGAAGAAAACATGGACATACAGGAACAGTTTGTTTCCCATATAGTTAAAAAAGTTCTTGAAAACAGAAGTGAAGAACTTAAAACACTTGAAAGAGATATTGCTCCGCTGGAAAATATAAAACCGCCATTCCCCAGGATAACCTATGATGATGCAGTAAAAATCCTGAAAGATAAAGGACTTCCTTTTGAATGGGGCGGAGACCTGGGAGCACCTGACGAAACAGCTATTTCAGAGAATTTTGACAGACCCGTATTTATAAGCCATTATCCGACAAAATGTAAAGCCTTCTATATGAAACCAAAGGAAGACAGACCGGAAGTATGTCTCGGAGCAGATCTTATTGCACCGGAAGGATACGGTGAAATCATAGGAGGAGGAGAGAGGATTTCTGACCCGGAACTGCTCCTGAAACGTATTGAAGAACATAATCTCCCGAAAGAAGATTATCAATGGTATATTGATTTAAGACTTTACGGAACAGTGCCTCATTCAGGCTTCGGCCTCGGCATAGAAAGAACCGTTTCGTGGATATGCGGGCTGAAACATATAAGAGAAACCATCCCCTATCCGAGAATGCTGGAAAGGATTTATCCGTAATTTTAAATCGTGACGCGTAACGTGTTACGCGTCACGCGTTACGAACAAAATTATGCATATACATGAATTTCAAAAACTCATAGAAGACATTTATCTGGAAAAAGACAGCAACCGCGGCATAGAAAAAAGCTTCCTCTGGCTTGTGGAAGAAGTGGGAGAACTTGCCGAAGCCATAAGGGAAGGAGACAGAGAACAGCAGAAACTCGAATTCGGAGACTGCCTGGCATGGCTTGTCACAATAGCAAGTATGGCAGGAATAAATATGGAAGAAGCTTCTTCCATATACCACAACGGCTGTCCGAAATGTAAAGAAATACCCTGTAAATGTAAGGAAAAGAAGAAAGCAGTGAAATGAAAGTAAATTTTGAACTTTTTAACAATGAAGATTATTCTGAACTTAAAGATATGATACTCGGCCTTTACAGCGAAGATCCTCCTACTGTGCCCATGGCAGAAGAAAAAATTCTTAAAACCGTAAAAGAACTGACCGATCACCCTGATAAAGGTCAGATTATATTATTCAGAATAAATAATGAAACAGCTGGTTACGGAATTATAATCTTCTTCTGGAGCAATGAATACGGAGGAAATGTTCTCTATATTGATGAACTGTTTGTAAAAGAGGAGTGGAGGAGTAAAAAAATAGGTACGTCCTTTTTTAATTATCTCCTGGAACATTTTAAAGATAAAGCAGCGGCATTAAAACTGGAAGTAACCCCTCGGAATGTAAGAGCAAGGAAGTATTATGAAAATATGGGGTTTAAAGAAACAAGGAACTTCCATCTGATAAAAGAAATTTAAAAAAATAAATACTGATTTATTACCTCAGATAATCCTCGTTACGGCCATGAAGAGTAAAGAAGTTTCTGGAAGAGATAAAAGCAGAAATAAGGAAGTGACAGGCTGAACAAAACACTTTATTTTATAAGCTAATTATGTTATAATTAATAAAATATTATTAGAAAGAAGTGATTTTATGGCTCAAATGAGAAAAATGAGCAAAGAGGCTATGAACCTCTGGGCGGCTAAAATGGGTAAGAAAGACGAAAAACTTACTGAAAAAGAAATTCAATCTGCAGCGGAAACCTTTGTAAAAGCCATAAAAGACAGCGAAAAGAAAAAGAAAGTACAGTTCAATACAATAGCTCTTGCAAAAAGTCAGACCCATGTTCTTGCAGAACAGGATCTCACGCCTCAATTGAAAGCAAAGGTAGATAATTTCAACCGCTTTGAAAGAGGCATGAAGAAAACAGAAGCTTCTTCAGCAAGAATTAAAGCACAGGTAACAAAGCAATTTTAGTTAAAAAATTAAGGAGTATTTTTAATGATTGAATCCTTCGCTCCTGTCAGAATCGATCTGGCAGGAGGCACACTTGATATTTATCCCCTCTATATCTTTGAAGATACCGGCATAACAGTAAACATAGCAATTAATCTTCTCAGTCATGTCCGGATTATCCCGGGAGGAAATACCTTCAGATTTCATTCAAAAGACATGGATCTGAAAGCAGAAACAGATAATCTGAACAGCCTTTTTGACGGAAATTTCGACCTCATAGCAAGAGCTGTAAAATTCTACTGTCCTGAAAATCCTATGGAAATTATTACAAATAATCCCATACCGAAAGGTTCCGGCCTGGGAGCTTCGTCTTCCCTCCTCATGGCACTGAGCGGTGCCCTGAACAGACTTTCGGGAAAGGGATATGATAGAACACAGATTATTGACGTAGGCGCAAATATAGAAGCAAAATCCATTAAAATACCTACAGGGAAACAGGATTATTATGCTGCCGTATACGGAGGAGTAAATGCCATATGGTTTAAATATGACGGCATAGAAGTAGAAAAACTTCTTAAAGAAGAACATGACATAAAAGAACTGGAAAAAAGAATTATACTCTCCTATACGGGCGAATCCAGATTTTCCGGCACAAATAACTGGGAAATGATGAAAAGATATATTGACGGCAAAGCAGTGGGGCCTATGAAAAACATAAAGAAAACTGCTGAAAAAATGAGGCTTTCTATAATCAATAAAGATTTCTCTTCCCTCTCTTATATTCTGGCAGAAGAATGGGAAAACAGAAAAAACCTTGCAGAAGGCGTGACAACTGAAAAAATAGAATTCTTAATGGAAAGAGCCGGGAAAGCCGGAGCTATGGCCGGTAAAATCTGCGGTGCCGGCGGAGGGGGATGTATGATATCACTGGTAGAACCGGAAAAGAAGGAACACGTTGTTTCCGCCCTGAAAGAGGGAGGAGCAAAAGTAATGGAATTTTCAATAGATACCGAAGGGATAAGGATTTTAGAGAAATGTGACGCGTGACGCGTGACGCGTGACGGGAAAGTAAATTTCATCACTGAATATAAAGGATTCGTATATTATGATAAGTAAAAACGTAAAAATACCAAAGGATCTCCATGCAAGACCTGCCACATTGCTCATACAGAAAGTACAGGAATTTCCCGGCACAAAAGTGTGGCTTGTAAATAACGGGAAAAAAATTCAGACAAACAGCTTAATAGGCATACTCTCTATGGGACTGAAAAAAGATGATGAAATAATCATGGAAGTAGAAGGGGAAGAAGCAATAGCAGAAATTTTAAAAGATTTTATAGAAAAAGGAATGGAAACCTGATAATAAGATAATTTATAATGACAGAAATAAATTTTCCAGAGAGGTAATGAATGGTGGATAACATTGAAATAATTTCTCCCGCCATCGGAGCAGGGAGGATTTTTATTGTAAAAAAATCAAATAACATATGTCAGAGGGATTTTTCATCTGTAGAAGAAGAAAAAAGCAGACTGGCACAGGCCGTTATTAAATGTAAGGAAGAACTGGAACAGCTAAAAGAAAAAACGTCACAGAAACTTTCAGAAAAAGAAGCCCTCATATTTGAAGCCCATCTGTGTTTTTTACATGATCCCATGTTGATAGACGGCACTGTTGAAATAATAGAAAAAGAAAAAATAAAAGCAGAAGAAGCCCTTCAGAATAAATTAAAAGAACTGGAGGTCATATTCGCTCAGATACAGGGCCAGCTCTTTCAAAACCGATGGGCAGACCTTAAAGACGTAGCTGAAAGGATTCTCAGAATTTTAACAGGCAGAAAAAACACCGGACGAGAAGATGAAAAAATAATATTAATATCGCCTGAAATAACCCCGTCGGAAATACTGGAACATGTTGAGAGCCTGGCAGGTATAATTACGGAGAAAGGCTCGATGAATTCCCACAGTTCCATACTGGCAAGAGCCCTTAAAATACCGGGAATGATAAAGACTGATGCCACAGCTTCTCTGAAAGAAGGAGAAGAAATAATCCTTGACTGTAACGAAGGTTTAATTATTTCTCATAAAGATGAGGAAAAATTCAGAGATTATAAAAATAAAATTACCGGTATCTCTGAAATATTATTAACAGAACCTTCCCCTGTAGATACATTTACGGAAGACGGAGAAAGAATTATACTCTTTACGAATATCGTCCATTATAAAGAAGTGCAGTCTGTCATAAATTCACAGGCAGAAGGTGTGGGTATATACAGGACGGAATTCGCCTATATGAACCGTATGCCGTCAGAAAAAGATTTATATGAAGATTATAAAAAAATCCTGGAGAAATTATCACCCCTTCCTGTAACCTTTAGAACCCTTGATCTGGGATCAGACAAATGGCCGTCCTATCTCCCGCCTCTAAAAGAAGGAAATCCTTCTCTCGGCCTGAGAGGAATAAGATATTCACTCTATAACGAAGAAATGTTCACCGTTCAGATAAAAGCAATAGTAAAGGCTTCTGTTTACGGGAATCCGAGGATAATACTGCCTATGATATCATGCCGTGAAGATACAATAAAAGCAAAAGGTATTATAAAAAAAATCTGCGGAGAATTAAATATAAAAATGCCTCCCATCGGGATTATGCTTGAGACCCCATCTTCAATACTTTCTATGGAAACAATGATACCGGAAATAGATTTTATGAGTATAGGCACAAATGATCTGGTTCAATACACCATGGCTGCAGACCGTGAATCATCTGATGTAAAAGACTGGTATCAATCGATACACCCTGCCATGTTAAAACTTTATTCCATGGCAGCAGATACTGCGGAAAAACATGGACTCTATGTAAGTGTCTGCGGAGAAATAGGAGGAGACAGTGACATAATTCCTGTTTTAATCGGATGCGGCATAAGGCACTTCAGCATGGTACCGGGAAACATACGTAATATAAGAGAAAAGATAAAATCACTGAATTATAAATCATTAAAAGAACTTGCAGGTAAAGCTATTAACTGTAAGAACAGTGATGAAGTAAGACATATGTTTTCAGACAATCAAAATCGTGATGCGTAATGCGTAATGTGTAATGCGTAACAGGTTATTATCCCTTCGCATCACGCATCACGCATCACGCATTACGAAATTATAAATTATCTATTTTCTTTTTCATCCTCTGGAGCAATTTTAGTACGTTCTGATAATGGTTAAACTGAAAATATATAAACCTCCCTGAACTTCATAATTTCTACTATAACGTTCTAAGATTATTCTGAAAATTCCTGCAGCTTTATTCGGCCTTAACGA
Organism: uncultured Synergistia bacterium; assembly: GCA_964431735.1. Lineage (GTDB taxonomy): Bacteria > Vulcanimicrobiota > SpSt-956 > SpSt-956 > JAKJGF01 > CALARM01. The sequence goes on from CAYSLJ010000002.1 coordinate 46,815, forward strand.
AAAATACGGGTAGCTTCGTTAAAGGATTCCACCTGAATAAATAGAATAAAAACAGATCAAATTACCATTGAAAGGGGAATTGCCCTGTGATTATAGATGCCCATGCCCACATACAGGAACTCAAAGGTTCAAGCTGGGATTCGCCTCCTGAAAGACTCTTAACATTAATGGATAGAGCATGTATTGATAAAGCCATTGTCATGACCTATTCCGATATGCCCGGAAGTGATACGGAACTTCTCCGTTATGTATCGGAAGCTACAGAAAAATCTTCGGGAAGACTTATAGGTTTTGCAAGGTTAAATCCTGCCTATGGTATAGTAGCAGAAGAATTACTGGTTCTTGCCATAACAAAACTCAGAATGAAAGGTCTGAAACTCCATCCTGTAGGTTATGGCATTCATCCGGGAAATGAACTGACTGTAAGACTCATAAAAAAAGCTGCGAAATTTGATGCACCCACACTGTTCCACTGCGGTGATGAAGAATATACACTCCCTCTTCAGATTGCAGAGGCGGCAAAACAATGTCCTGAAGCTACAATTATTCTGGGTCATATGGGAGGATATTTCCATGTCCACGATGCCATAAGGGCAGCAGAAAAATATCCCAATATAATACTTGAAACGTCTGCCATGCCCTATCCATATCTTATTAAAGAAACGGTTAAAAAAATAGGCGCAGAAAGGGTATTATTTGCAAGCGACGGCCCCGGATGCGATCCTCTTCTTGAGAAGAAAAAAGTTGAACTGGCCGGACTCTCTAAAAAAGAACTTAAACTGCTTTTTTCAGAAAATATTATCACGATTCTGGATAAGGTAAAAACTACTGAAAGAAGGAAGTAAATATGATAATAGACAGCCATGTACATCCGGGGAAATCCATATTCGGGCATAATCTGACAGTAAAAAAGCTGATAGAATCAATGGATGAATGCAATATAGACAGAGCCGTGCTGTGTCCTGTAAAACCATATAAATATCAATTAAAACCGGAAAATGATTTTATTTCAAGAGAAGTGAAAAAAAATCCCGGAAGGTTTACGGGGTTCTGCAGAATAGACCCGTGGCTCGGTGAAAAAGCCTTGAAAGAGATAGACAGATGTATTAATGAACTCGAATTAAAGGGAATATTCCTCCATCCATGGGAAGAATGTTTTCCCGTAAACTCAATAATTGTTTATCCTGTTATGGAAAGAGCCAGAAAATATAAAATTCCCGTTATGGTATCGGGAGGACATGTAAGGGTATCGGAACCTCTTCAGATAGGTGATATAGCAGGAGAATTTCCTGACGTAAATATTATAGCCACAAGCGGCGGACAGATTAACATCTGCGGCATGGCTCTTTATGATGCTGAAAATATGCTTACAGAACATAAAAATGTTTTTGTAGAAACGTCCGGCATATACAGACAGGATTTTATAGAAAATATGATAAAAAAACTGGGTTCAAAAAGGGTCATTTACGGAAGCAATGCCCCTCAGATGGACATGAAATATGAAATACTGAGAGCTACAACAGCCAGGGTTTCGGAAAAAGAAAAAGAAGATATCCTGGGAAATACTATAGCCGGATTAATCGGCATTAAATAAAAAATCGTAATGCGTAATGCGTTATGCGTTATGCGGGAAGGAAGGATAAAACATGAAAAATGTAAAAGTTGTTTTTTTCGGAAGAGGAGAAGCGGGAAAAAGTTCTCTTATTTCAAAGATAATACCTGATGCTTTGAATATAGAACATAAAGGTATGACTGTGGCAATGGATTTCGGCCATACAGTCTATAAAGATATCAACTTCAATCTCTTCGGCACCCCCGGCCAGGACAGATGGGAGAAAATAAGAGATGTCGTAGCATATGGTGTTCAGATAGGTGTTCTTGTAATGGATGGTTCGAGCGAACCGGGAGAAGAAGATAAAAAAATCATGGAAGAAATAAAAAAATACAATGTTCCCTATGTAATATTTGTAAACAAAAGGGATATTGCAGTGGATAATATTGATGATACCATGGAGATTTCAAAAAAATTCTTCCCTGCAGATCTCAGAGCGCCTCTCATATTCGGTTCTGCAGAAGACGGAAGAAATGTTGACAGACTGCTGGATATACTCGTAAGTATGGCAAATAATGTTTAAACGGTAATATTTTACATAAAAGTAAAAAGTGAGTAGTAAAAAGTTAAAAGAAGTAAAATTCCATTTCTTTTAACTTTTCACTTTTCACTTAAATATTTTTACCATTTTTCGAGCCTTACATTTATGGTATAATAATAAGGGAGGTGGTAAAGATGGATGGCATTTTAGAAAAACTTGTTCAATCTCCCGAGCTTTATACTTACTTTAAAAAGATAGAAGAATTTATTAAAGAAGAAAATAAAAAAAGAGAAGAATTTTATACCATAATTAAAGAAAAAGATAAAGCAGAATTTATCAATGGTGAAATAATCATCCATTCTCCGGTAAAGCTCAATCACAATCAGGTTCTGGGCTTTTTATTCACACTCATGAATAGCTATGTAAATCTGAATAATCTTGGTTATGTAGGAATAGAGAAGATATTAATTTCTCTCACAAGAAATGATTATGAACCTGATATATGTTTTTTCAATAAAGAGAAATCAGATATGTTTACTTCAACTCAGATGAAATTTCCTTCTCCTGATTTAATTGTAGAAATTCTTTCAGAATCAACGGAAAAATTTGACAGAGGCATAAAATTTAAAGATTACGCTCTTCATTCAGTAGGAGAATACTGGCTTATTGATCCGCAGGAAGAATTCGTGGAACAATATATTCTGACAGATAAAACATATAAACTGAACATTAAAAGTTCTACGGAAACTATAAAAAGTTCTGTTATCACAGGTTTTGAAATACCGGTGAAGAGTATGTTTGATAAAAAGGAAAATATAAGTGTATTAAATATTTTTTTCACCCCATCCCGGTAATCATGATTTTTCTTATCTGTATGTAACAGACATTTCACCTTTCACTCTTCTCATATAAATCTATATAATTTAACTTCTCTGAAATCTCATGTTCAGGATATCCCAGTTCTAAGGCTTTATTAAATAAAATTCTGGCTTCTTTAAATCTGCCGGCTTTTATCATAGTTACAGCCAGATTATACTGAAGTTCAGGTACAGACGGATTTAACTCTACAGATCTGTTCAGAGCAGTTATAACACCTTCTATATTACCCTTCTTATCATAAATTACTGCAAGATTTGAATAAACTGCAGGATTATCAGGATTTAATTCAAGAGATTTTTTAAAATATTCTTCTCCTTTATCCAGGTCGCCTTTTTCAAGATATACAAGAGCCATATTGAAATAAGCTTCAAAATCATCAGGAGAAAAGGTGATGGCTTTTCTGTAAAACTCTTCTGCAAGGTCTAAATTTCCCTCTTTTCTATAAAGAAGAGCCATATTGCAATAAAGCTCAGGGAAATCTTCTTTAAACTCCAGGGCTTTATTATAATATTCCATAGCTTTTTTATAATCTTCACGGAGATAATAAAGGAAGCCCAGACTGTTATAAACGCGAGGAAATTTATGAAGTTCCAGTGATTTCGTAAAAGCTTTTTCTGCATCTCCGTAAAGATTTTCTTTTTCTAATTCCATGCCTGTCATGTAATAAGCGGTGGAATAAAACTTCAGTAATTCTCTGCTGAAATATTCATTGTACCGGGAAGGTTCAAGACTATTTCTGAATTTATACCCATCTTCCAGCAATGTTAAAATTTTCTCAGGTTTACGAATGTCGTCAGAGGAGAATCTGTAAACAAGACCGCAGCAGGTCATATAACCGGAAAATTCTTCCGGCGGTATATCAAAATATAAAGGATATTTCAGGGCAATCATTTTTATAATGTCATCTCTGCCGGATGAACCGGCAAAAATACCAGGATAGAAATCTTTCATCTGACGTTTATACCACTCAGAATTTAAAAGACCATAGTGAAAAACTTTCACGTCTTCTCTAACATGTTCCACATGCTGAAAATACATGACTGCCATGCCGCACAGATCGCTCTTACAGATGAGAGCAGAATTCTCAGGAAGACTGTTGAGAAGATTCTTACTGTAGTCATAATATAAATAATTATTGCTGTTACTTACCCTTCCATAGTTATAAATAAGAGGAATTAAGATAAGTAATAAAAGTAAATAGGACAGAGAAGGTTTTTTAATTTTTTCAGTAATAAAGTGCATGGAAAAACCTGTAAAAAATGTAATGGCAAGAAAAGAAGGCAAATAAAATCTCTCTATGAGCCATTTCCAGCCTTCTTCCTGGGGAGGAGAAGCTACAAACAGGAAAAATGGGCCGGACAGGATAAATATTAACAGAAAAAATAAAAAAATCTTTCTGTCTTTTCTGAAAGATTGAAAGATTCCCAATAAAAACAGGGGGATAAATAAAAATGTCCACTGACAGGCGAGAGATGTAAAATACACCGAAATAGTATGAAGAAATCCGGCGAAATAACCGGAATTCCCTGATGCACTCAGGCTCACGGAACCATAGCCCCTTCTTGATATTATCCCTATAATTCCGTATAAATCAGTGCCTCCCCAGTTCAGAGGAGATGAACCGGCTCTGAGCGGTATATAGAGATACGGAACAAGTCCAATCAGAAAGAATATACAAAAAAATAAAATGTTTCTATAAGACAAAGACTTTTTTTGAGTAAAGAGTAAATAAAAAAATGAAGGGAACAATAAAATTATCGTATGATGGTGGCAGAAACTCAGACCGCAGAGAAAGGAGAATATATAAAGAAGCTTATCTCCGCTCTCTCCCCTGCCGGTTCTTTCCCGTCTGAGTAACAGAACATATATCATAGAAATGGCAAGGAATAGATTCAGTGTAAAAACCTCTGTACAGGCAGAAAGTTTCCAGAATGTGTAAGAAAAAGAATAAATTAAAGCCGTAATAATGGCAGGCACGTTATGTTTAAATAAGAGAAAAGCGCTTAAAAAAATAAGAATAGCAGAAAGGGAAGAAAAAAAAGCAGACATAAAATTTAATCTGAAGGGAATATTCCCGATGGGAAGAGATGCAAAAATATGTCCTGCCATACTGTAAAGAGGATAACCGGGAGGGTGGTTTATACCGAGGAGATATGAGTTGGTTACAAGTTCTGCTCCGTCTCCGAGAGGTGAAAGGGACGGGAAAGCAGTCAGTAAGTAAATAATAAGAGTAAAAAGAAAGATAAATATGGAAAGCAATATAAGAGATTTTCTGTCACTGTATTTCTCTGAGGCAAGAACTTTATTTTTTCTCATCAATATAATATACACAAAAAGGAAAATTATGTAAAGATTTATATGAGAATCGTAACGCGTAACGCGTAACGCGTGACGGGAGGAACAGCTTCTCATTCTTCGTTGTGATCGAACCTGCCATGACCGTTAGTGGAGTAAACCGTTGAAATATTTCATTTAGCTGGTCTTCACTGTACATTCTGTGATGACCTTTTGTCTTATAAGCAGGGATTAATATGCCTTTTTTTTCCCAGTCTCTTAAAGTCTGAACACTTTTACCTATCTTTTTCGCAAATTCTCCAACTGAGTACATCATAAGATAATTTTACTACAGAATCAACTGAATTTCAAGTGTTATTTGTAGATTTTTGTAGTTTATCCATACCAGTTCTTTGACCTTTTTTGTGGGCTTTTTTCCCGTAAAGAGGGATTAAAAAAATTAACCATTCACCCTGTTTTCTTATGTTTTTTTTGATATAATAAAGAGAGGTGAAATTTTATGGAAAGAAAAAAAAATCCCTATGGTATATCTGATTTTGATAGGATAAGAAGAGAAAATTTTTATTATATAGATAAAACCAGATTTATTGAGAAAATAGAAAATTCTTCATCTTTTTTATTTTTCATCAGACCGAGACGGTTCGGAAAATCTCTCCTGCTATCTGTTCTTGAATGTTATTATGATATAGAAAAAAAAGACGAATTTGAAGCTCTCTTTTCCGGCACCTGTGTCTATGAAAATCCTACAGAGGAGAAAAACAAATACTTCATATTAAAATTTAATTTTTCTGAAGTAAGCGGAAATATCAATAAAATAGAGGAATCGTTTAACAGGACTGTGAGGCTCTCATGTCTGAGGTTTATTAAAAAATATAAACATTACCTTGAAGATAATGATGGAAAAATGTATAAAACCATAGAAAATACAGAGTATGCTTCGGAAATTTTAAAATATGTCATCAGTTTTATGGAAGACAGAGAAAAGATTTATCTTCTCATAGATGAATATGATAATTTTACTAACACAATAATCTCCTCACAGGGTAAAGAACGATATATGGCAATAACACACGGAGAAGGCTTCTACAGAAATTTCTTCAATGTAATCAAAGCAGGAACTACCGGCACAAATGCTCCTGTCTCGAAATTATTCATAACAGGAGTATCACCTGTTACAATGGATGATGTAACAAGCGGATTTAATATAGGAGATAATATAACGACAGATCCTTCCTTTAATGAAATGGTCGGCTTTACTGAAAAAGAAGTTTCTGACCTTCTGGATTATTATAAATCTTCCGGTTTAATCGGAGAAGAAAAAGATAAATTAATTCAGATAATGAAACCCTGGTATGATAATTATCTTTTTTCAAAGCACAAACAAACCAGAATGTATAATTCAGATATGGCTCTTTATTTTATTAAAGAATATATAAAGATTAATAACATTCCTGAAAATATGTTAGATCACAATATAAGAACAGACTATAAAAAACTCAGGCATCTTATCATAACAGATATGGAAGGCCAATTCAGGGTAAACGGGAATTTCGAGAAATTAAAGAAAATACTTGAAGAAGGTCAGATTACTTCAGATATAGCAAGAACTTTCTCTGTTGATAAAATAATAAATCCTGAGAATTTTATCTCTTTATTATATTATTTCGGATTATTGACAATAAAGGGAGTATATCAGGGAATGCCTCTCCTTATAGTTCCCAATGAAGTCATAAGGCAGTTATATTATGAATATATAAGAGATGCCTATTATGATACAAAGCTATTTAATATAGATCTGTATAAACTTGGGCAACTCTTCAGAGATATGGCCTATAACGGCAAATGGGAAGAACTATTTATATATCTTTCTGATGAGATGAACAACCAGACCTCTTTAAGGGATTATATTCAGGGAGAAAAGTCTGTTCAGACCTTTCTCCGGGCCTATCTGAATATATCTAATTATTATATAACCAGAAGTGAATGTGAATTAAATAAAGGTTACTCCGATATATTAATGCTTCCAAATCTGCTGAATTTCCCGGATATGGGTTATTCCTATCTGCTGGAGATAAAATACATAGGGGTAAGTGAATACAGTGAAAGCAGGGTAAACTCCAAAATCCTTGAAGCAGAAGATGAGTTAAAAAGATATGAGAAGGACAGTGATTTAAAGAAGCTGACAGGAAATACACAATTGATTGAGATAATTCTTGTTTTCTGCGGTGTTGAACTGAAGTGCAGAAGGGTGTTCGGGTAACGGTAAATCAGTAAAGAGTGACTACGGACAAATTGATATCAAAATTGACAATTTCACTCAGAAACCATGTCTCCGCCACTGTTGCCTCCGGATGGAGGTTGACTCACAGGCGGCGGGCTCGAACTGCTGTCATCTGAGTAGCCGCATCCTCCACCGCCACCGCTCCAGCCGGTATTATTATCTGTTCCGCTCCAGGTAGTCGTGCTCGCTGCTCTTATTTTTTCATCAATCTTTTTTATATAATCAACGGCATTTTTCTGCATATCTCCACCGGGTTTAAGGGTCACTATATTATCAAAATAATACCTTGCTTCTTCATATTTTCCACTTTTATAAAGGCTTTCCCCTTTATTCATATAACAGGCCGAAAGCCCTGCTTTTACATCTTTATCTGTATTATTTATATCCATTGCCTTTTTAAAATTCTTCTCTGCTTCATCATATTTCTTTTTTCCCGAATAACTCTGGCCAAGTTTTACATAACAGGTAAAACTCACAGAAAGGATATTCTTCTTTTCTTCACCGGAAGAGTTTAATTTCAAAGCTTTCTCCAGATATGTAACGGCATTTGTGTAATGCTTTAATTTATAATAAGCAGTCCCGGAAGCTATAACGGCGGACTTATCAGAATTGTATATGGTAAGTATTTTTTTAGCCGTATCAATAACTTTCTCATATTCTCCCTGTGCTGTATAACATCTGACCAACTTCTCAGAGATTCCATATTATCCGAATCTTTACTCAGAACCTTCAGAAAACAGGCGGAAGCATTTTTATAGTCCTTTTTACCAATGAAGATCTTTCCGAGTTCCAGATAGTCATCTTTTTTAAATTTACCTGCTGCTGCAAATTTATCCAGAACATCTTTTAAAGAAGTATAATCTTTTTTCTTTCTATACAGATCATCCAGTGCCGAAAGGGCTTTTTCGTTTTTACCATCAATAGATACAGCCTGATTGTAATAGACTGCAGCACTATTGGGATCTTCCATTTTCTGAGCTATATCTCCGAGAGATAATAAAATATTGCTTTTATTTTTAATATCTTTTTCAATCTTTAAGAGCTTATCATAATTTTTTTTCGCCGTTGTATATTCACTGTTCCTGTATGCATCTTCTGCCCACTTTTTTAAATTAACGGGATTATTCAAATAAATATGTCTCATTACATCACCTGCTATAAATACAATCAAGAACGCAATTATTGCAGGTATGAAGAATTTTTTATTATCTTTTTTATCTTTCTTTTGAAAAGCAGTTTTCACCGGCACAGTAGGTGTATGATAAACCATTCCGGTTGGAATGGGGCTTTGCCTGGGAAGTGTTTCTTTCGAAGAAATCCCGGAATAAGCCACATCAGTTTTATATAATGATCTCTCCTGAGAGGGAGTTACAGAAGGCGGAACAGGTATTGATGAATATGGTACAGTGGAGTTATAAGGAACAGTAGGAGTATTTACTGTAACAGAAATATTTTTCATATTTTCAAGGGCTTCTTTCATATGTAAGGCATTTTTATAACGGCCGTCAGGGTTCATAGAAAGAGCACACATTACTATATCATCAAGTTCCTGTGGCACATCCGGCTTATGACTTCTTACAGGGGCAAAATCTCCCGGTATTACCGGAACTATACCGGTCAACAAACAGTGTATTGTAGCACCGAGGGAATATATGTCAGATCTTATTTCAGGTTTTCCCAGCAATATTTCTTTAGGGGCAAATACTGGTGTGCCTATTACTGTTTTTGTGGAATCATTTCCCGGAGTCATGGTTCTTGCTATACCGAAATCTATAAGCATCAATCTGTTATCTGAATAACGAAGCATTATATTGCCGGGTTTTAAATCCCTGTAGACTATGGGAAGATTCTAATTATGAAGGTAATCCAGAACCTGAAGCAACTCTTTTGCCCATGCTATTACCAGATCCGGCGGGACTCCTTCCACTCCGTAACTTCTCATAACGGTATCAAGATCTTTACCATCTATATATTCCATTACAAGATAATAACGGCCTGATGTTATGAAATAATCTTTTACTACAGGTAAATTCGGATGTCTAAGTACCGTAACAGGTAAATTGGTACCAAAAAAAATATGGAACATGCTCCTGTCCCTGGCCGGGCTCTGGAGGAAAAGATATGCCGTATTAAAAGAGAGTTGTAAATGATATAGAAGCAAAATATTAACAGTCTGCAAAACCAGTTTACCACGTAACAGGATCATATCTTTTCCGGAAGAGTCCGGTCAGGGACAGGGTTTAGAAATGGATACTGACTTATCTGGAGCGGTAATAAGGTGTCTTCACAATCCGAAAACCCAGGTAATCATAACTGAACATGGGGGCTCCGCTGTTACGAATAGCAGATCTGCAGCAATATGCATCATAACACCAGCATCCGCCTCTATAGACACGGAATGTTCCGAAATCCGCTCCTGACGGATTGACTGAATGCTCGTCCGAATAATCACCGAACCAGTCACTGCACCATTCCCATACATTTCCCATCATATCATAGAGGCCGAATTTATTCGGCTTTCTCTGTCCAACAGGATGGACTTTACCTTCTGAATTACCAAAATACCAGCAAAACTCATCATCCATCTCTGTGCCCCAGTAATACTCGGTAGTGGTTCCGGCGCGGCAGGCATATTCCCATTCAGCCTCTGTGGGAAGTCTGTAAGTTTTTCCTGTCTTCCCGCTCAGCCACTGACAATAGGCACATGCTTCATCCCATGTTACATTTACTACTGGCAGATTGTCGCCGGGATTCTCATGTTCAGGATCAAACAGAGAATACTCTTTATTGGTCACTTCATATGTTCCTATATAAAAATCACTTAATGTGACCTGATGAACAGGCATGGCAATATCAGTCTGCCCCATTTGAAAAGTTCCGCCTTTGATAAAAACCATATCAGGCTCTATATAAGGTCTCACGTCGTCAGAAGAAAAAAGTGAAACACTTAAGGATAATATAAATATTAAGATATAAAATTTCTGTATAAGCTTCATATTTTTTTATCGTGACGCGTGACGCGTAACGCGTGACGCGTGGGAACAGATTTAACTCAGTATAAGACTATTTATAACAAATCCTCTAATCCTATAAATCCTATTTTGCTCCCTGTCTAAATCCCATTAATCTCAGTCAGGTAATCACATGCAATCTGGCATAAGAGAGCAGAGCCTGTAACAAGGCTGTCTTCATTGAGATCAAACTTCGGATGATGAAGAGGAGAATGAAAACCTTCTCCTCCGCCTCCGACACGAATAAAAGCACCTGGAACCTTCTGAAGGAAACAGGAAAAATCCTCTCCCCCCATAGAAGGATGGGACTTTACGAGAACATTTTCCCTGCCCAGTAATTTCACGGCACTTTCTTCAACAAATTTCGTAATGGCAGGTTCATTGACTCCTCCAGGATATCCTTCCATAAAATTCAGTTCATAATCCCCTCCGTAACTGGCCACAATGGAAGAAATAACTTTATTCATAACAGGAGGAATTTCTTTATGAATTTCATTCGAAAGGGTTCTTAAGGTACCTTCCATTTCAACATGATCTGCTACGATATTATATCTGTCTCCCCCTTTTATTGTGCCAATTCCTATAAGAACTGTTTCTGTAGGATCTACATGCCTTGTTCTTATCCTCTGAATTGCCTGTATAACCTCTGCTGCCATAGTTATAGCGTCAATAGCTTTATGAGGTTTTGCCACATGGCCTGCCAGACCCTTTAAAACAAGGGTAAATTTACTGCTTGCAGCATGGGTCTGACCGTAGGAAATACCAATCTTTCCCGCTTCAATATCAGAGATCATATGAAGGGCAAAAGCTGCATCTACATGAGGATTCTCAAGGACTCCAGCATCTATCATGGGTTGAGCGCCTCCGGGGCCTTCCTCTGCAGGCTGAAAAATAAATTTTACATTTCCTTTTAATAAATCTCTTCTGCCTGAAAGAATCTTTGCGGCACCGAGCAACATGGCAGTATGAGCATCATGGCCGCAGGCATGCATTACACCGGGATTTTTAGATTTATAGGGAACATCATTTTCTTCCTGAATACTCAGGGCATCCATATCTGCCCTCAGAGCAACGGTTTTACCATGCTCTTTTCCCCTGATAAGTCCTACTACTCCTGTATTTACAAGTCTGAAACAGTCTATACCGAAACTCTTCAGACACTCATCTACAAGAGCAGAGGTTTTTACTTCATTAAACCCTGTTTCAGGATATTCATGAATAAGTCTCCTCCATTTACTGAGATCTGGTTTTATATGGCATGCGTCAGTTAAAAACATTTATGTACCTCCGGTTCGTAACGCGTGACGCGTAACGCGTGACGCGTAATTCACAGATTTTACCTGCCAATCATTGTTCGCCATTTTTAGCAAGAATTGTAAGAATATCTTTTCTTCCTATTATTCCTATGAGTTTTTTATCTTTTACCACGGGAATTCTTTTAATTTTTCTCGTCACCATAGCACTGGCTATCTCTTCAAGAGGAGTATCTTCAGTAACTGCTATGACTCTTTTTGTCATAACGTCTGCTGCAGTAGTGCCGAGCATTTTCTTTAATTCAGCTTCCATAGCATTGGGATGTTCCAGATAAATAACTCCGCCAAGGATCTGATAAAAGAGTGGCATATGAAATTTAGATGCCCTCATAACGAGATCTCCGTCTGTTATTATACCGACAACTTCTTCCTTATCATTCAGTACGGGAATAGCTTCTATATCATTTTCCGACATCATTTTTACCAGTTCCTTTACAGGAGTATCAGGTTTTACGGTAATAACTTCTTTAGTCATTAAATCTTTTGCAGTAATCACCTTTTATCATCCTCTCTTTAATAATAAACATCTATCCTAATTCTAATCCACATCACGCATCACGCATCACGCATCACGCATCACGCATCACGCATTACGCATCACGCATCACGCATCACGCATCACGATATTATCCTCCCGTTACCAGTTGAAGCCAGTCCGGTTCGGAAGCATCAGGAATTATCTCTCTTATACCGGAACCGTCAGTGTTCATAACATAAATTCCATAAGAAAGAAAAGTCTGTTTGCTGGAAGAGAAAAAATCTTTCTCGAATACAATCCTATCTCCATAGGGCGAAAAGGAAGGGTTTGTAAACTGACATCCCCTGGTTTTACCTATTAATTTTATTACTCCCAGTGTTTTCAGACGTATCATACGTAATTCCCCGCCCTGTTCATAATTATACCAGCCTGCAACCAGAAAATTTTCATCAGGCGAAAAATCCGGTCTGAGCCAGCCCGGGTCTGAATTCAAATATTCTATTTTACGGGAAAAAAAATTGTATGTAGCAAGATAATTGCTGATTTTTTCAGTTCTTAACTCATTGAATACAATATCTTCTCCTCCGGGGAAAAACCTCGGATAGTTCATCATCGTTTCTCCTGCTTTTATTACGACATGTACACCTGTTCCGTCGGCAGAGGCAACACAGATTTCAGTTCTGTTCTGTCCCAGAAAATAATCCCATACATTACTTTCATGGGTAAAAATTATTTTCTTTCCGTCCAGAGAATAAGAAGGGCTTATACAGTAGCCGGGCATATCGATAAATTTTTCAGATTTTCCTGTATCAAAATCATATTTCCATATCTTTCTGCCTGAAACAAAGAGGATAGATTTCCCGTCAGGAGACCAGGAAGGTTCATTGACGTCGCATGACTGGGTAAGCTGCTTCCGGTCTGACCCGTCAGGACTGGCAATCCAGAGATTGTTCTGTAAAACAAAAGCTATCTTATTTTTCATTTTCTGTTCTTTTTTAATATTTTTTTCTTTCGAAAAGATCCGGTCATTTAACAATAATGCAAATATGAGGAAACATATCAAGATTACATTTTTATTTTTTAACATTTTTATTCTCCTTTTGTTCGTGACGCGTGGGTCGTGATGCGTAATGCGTTATAATCGTGACGCGTAACGCGTGACGCGTGACGCGTGGTTCGTAATGCGTAATGCGTGATGCGTGTTTTACCGGTACCGGGCAACCACAGAGGGTTAGCCACTACTACTCACTTTTCACTTTTCACTTTTCACTACTCACCATTCACTTTTCACTACTCACCATTCACTACTCACTACTCACTTTTCACTACTCACATATAAAAAATCCATTCAACAGGCTCACGGCCTGATTTAATAACTCCGAGACCATCCGGTATATAATCTATTAAATCTCCTGCTATCAAAGATTCTTCTCCTATGTCTTTACAGGCAAGAGAACCGCTGAGTCCATGAAGATATGTTCCACAGAGACAGGCGTAAAGAGGACTGAGTCCCTGTGCCAGAAAAGAGGTCACCATACCTGTAAGAACATCTCCGCTTCCTCCTGTAGCCATACCGGGCGTTCCTGTAGGATTAAAATAAATATGCCCGTCAGGTGTTGCTATAATGGAACGGGCAAATTTTAAAATTATATAAACATTCCATTTTCCGGCAAATTCAGAGGCTATTCTGACAGGGTCTGATTTAATCTCTGTTAAAGTAAGACCTGCAAGGCGGGCCATTTCTCCCGGATGAGGTGTCAGAATAACAGGATAATTACGTTTTCCGAGGACAGAAATATCTTCCGATAAAAGATTAAGGCCGTCTGCATCTATGACAACAGGGAATTCAGATAAAGAGATCAATTTTCTCACAAGTTCTCCTGTTTCTTTTTCTGTCGATAGTCCCGGCCCTATCGCCATGGCATCGGCAGATATAGCCGAAATAATGTCAAAAGCTTTAAGAGAGATGGTTCCGGCAGAAGTTTCCGGCAGAGGTTTTGTCATAACCTCTGTAAGTTTAACTTCCATAATGTCATTTAGGCGTTCAGGAATAGCGACAGTTACAAGTCCTGCTCCCGTTCTCAGGGAACTTTCTCCCGAAAGGGCGGCAGCACCTGTAAATCCCGGGGAACCTGCCACTATAAGAACCTTTCCGCAGGTACCTTTATAAGCATCTAAATCTCTCACAGGGAGGTTATCTCTTACAATATCAGATGTAATAAGATGAGTGTATAAATGTTTATCTTTTCTCCAGAAATCCTTCGGAATACTTATATCTGCCACTGCAAGGTTTCCCACATAAAGTCCTCCGGGGAATATAAACATGCCTCTTTTGGGAAGACAGAAGGTTACTGTTTCTGTGGCTTTTATACAGGGGCCTTCCACATGGCCTGTAGTGCAGTCAAGACCTGAAGGAGTATCTATGGCTATGACAGGTTTCCCTGTATTATTGACAATTTTTATAACTTCAGCTATAAGACCTCTGGCACCGCCTTTAATACCTGTCCCTAAAAGGCCGTCTATAATCATATCTCCCTTCTCTATTTCAAAAGAAAGAAAAGGAAGATCATTTTCCGAAAAAATTTCTTTTACAGGGACGTCGATTTTTTCTGCTATAAAACAATTTGTCATGGCATCACCTTTTAACTCTTCTTTTTTTGCAATAAGAAAGATTCTAACTTTATAGCCGTTATTAAAAAGGTGTCGTGCAATGACAAAACCGTCTCCCCCGTTATTTCCTCTTCCTGCAAGAATTATCACACAAGAATCTCTATTAATTCTCCTGATAATTCGTTCATAAACGGCACGACCTGCATTTTCCATTAAAACCATGCCAGGTATTCCGAGTTCATTTATGGTTTTTCTATCAAGAGACTGCATTTCTTCAGAAGTTACTATTTTTAACAATTTATCACCTCTGGTATCGTGACGCGTAACGCGTGACGGGAAGATCATTTATGGATTTTCTTAATCAGCTAATATAATGTAAATTCTATGTTTTCCAGGTAAAACCCTTTTATTTAGTGAAACATTAATTGACCCTTAACGATTCATTATGTATAATTAATCTTAAGGGACTGTAAGAAAATAACTCTGGTAAATTATGGTTTTTCTCCTCGCGTCACGCGTTACGCGTTACGCGTCACGATTGTAAATATGATAAGGTTATTTTTTTACAACCCCTAAGAGGTAATCAAAATGATGAATCGAACAATAATATGAAGAAAAATGAACTTCTCAATATATCTATAGAAAACGATCCATTTTTATATGTTGAGGAATGGGTGCCTGAGGCAATAGATAATATTCCAGAAGACCTTGCCAGTGAGCATGATCATTATCTATATAACCTGCCGAAGAAAAAAATAACTATATAATATCGTCAACAGGTTACTGATCTCTATTTTTCCATTACCACAAAAGCTATGGCCATATTCTGCGAGTGAGATATGGTAAGGAAAATTTTATTTACTCCTGTTTCCCGGGCATATTCCTTTGCATTACCATATAAGATTATTTCAGGTTTCCCTTCTTCATTATTCATGACTTCTATATCCTGAAAGGCAAAACCCTTCCCCAGAGCTTTCATAACAGCTTCTTTCGAGGCAAATCTGGCGGCAAAATGCTGGCCATTTCTGATTTTTGACAGGCAATAATCTTTTTCGCGGCATGTAAAAACCCTGTCAATAAACCGTGGATTTTCAATGGCTTTTTCAATTCTGTCTATATCGATAATATCTGTTCCAATACCTGTAATCATATTCCTGAATTAAATTTTACGAGTTTTTCCCGGTCAATTTTATAATCTGTGCAGAAATTTTTTGTAAATTCATCTGCAAATTTACTGATAACCTGATTATAGAGTTCTACAAATGTTTCTTCTCTTTCTTTTGCTTTATAACCGAGTGGTTCTATTATTTCAATATATAAATGTTCATTTCCTGAAATAAACTCCCAGAATCTCTGGCCGCAGAGCTTCTGATAATTACCTTTCTCAGGGTTATTATCTTTACCATAACAGCAACCATTGACTGCAACAACATGTATAGCAGAATTATTTGTTTTTAAAATTCTTTTAGCCTTTAAAAAGTCATCCTCCATTTTCTTTATCTGTCTGCTATTTCCCCAGTTAGGGCCGGATTTTATGGAAACAATATATTTGATATTATCTTTATCAAACTCAAGGTCAATGCCCTCTGCAGCAGATTTTTTACCATCATAAACTTCAGAGCAAATAAAAACTGCAAGACCTTCCAGAAATTCTCCGAAAATAGTTTCTTCCTGGGAAGATAAATGGGCATCTAAAAGAATTTTTACTAAATCATAAGCATTCAATATATTTTTCGCCCTAAACAGATAGGGATTTTTTCTTTTTAAAATTTTCTTTAACTTAAGTTTTTCAAGATTTTGTAATCTTTTAGAATGAAATTTACCTATATTATTTTCAACATATACTGTCACATCATTCAGATTTATTTGTTTCATAAATTCCCTTTTCTTCCAGTAGATAATATTCTACCGGCTTTATCCTGCTTTTAGCAAGCTCATAATACTCAGATAGTATTTCTATTCCTACAGAATTTCTTCCCATCTTTTGAGCCACTGCAATAGCTGTTCCTGAGCCCATAAAAGGATCGAGAACCCGGTCTCCTTCTTTTGTAAATAATTTTATAAACCATTCGGGAAGTGCTTCAGGAAAAACTGCACTGTGATTTTTATTATTACATTCAGTTGACATATGTAATACATTTGTAGGATAAACTTTATCCCTGTCAAGCCAGTTGGCCACTCTTTTACCAAATCCACTGCCTACTCTGGAATTATCCCTGATTTTATCTGTTTCACTTAAATTCTTCAGCCTTGTTTTTGCCCAGTCTCCCATTGGTATCATAACTTCTTCCTGATACATATTGAATTTTCTATTCTTATTAAACTGTAAAAGCCTTTCCCAGGAATCTCTGAATCTGTTAGGCCATTTTCCGGGATAACAATTTTTTTTATGCCACATAAACTCTTCAGTCCAGAGCCATCCCTGTTTTCTCATTTCCAGAATTAATTCAATTACATAAGTATGTCTTTCACCATTAACGACTTTTTCTTTTATATTTAAGATAAAAGTACCTGAAGGTTTCAGCACTCTGAGAAGTTCTGAAGTAACAGGAAGAAACCAGGAAACATAGTCATCAGGTTTTATACCGCCATATGTCTGAGTTCGGCTGTCTGCATAGGGAGGGGAAGTTATTATAAGATCAATGGAATTATCCTCCAGATGGTTCAATTCATCTCTACAATCTCCGAGAATTAAATTTGCTATAACTTCTTTCATAAATATCACTTCTTTTAGAATTAATACACTTTAACCAGGAGTTACGCATTTTTTAATAAAAACATCAATAAATCTTTGTCATTCCCGCTATGCGGGAATCCACTGGAAATATCATAAAAAGCTTATGGATCCCCGCTTTCGCGGGGATGACAGGCAGCTAATGCATAACTCCTGTTTAATTTTATTTTATCGAAAAATAGAATAACAGGCAAGTAACAATAGGATAAAAAAATATCACGTACAATCAAAATACTGAAGTAGTATAAGCCAGAATTAAGAGTTAATCAATCCTGTTAATCCTTAAATCCTGAAAATCCCGGTTCAGACATCCCAATAATCCCCCCAAATCCCTGTCACCAGACTTCTCTTCTCACAATAGTCTGTTCTCTCTGATGTCCTACTGAAACAAGAAAAACCTCGACTCCTGCCTGTTCTGAGATATAATTCAGGTAATTCTGTGCTTCCTGAGGTAAATCATCATAATGTTTGACTTTAATAGTATCCTGCTGCCACCCGGGAAATTCCCTGTAAACAGGTTTACATTTTTCTAAAATCTTTATATCCTGTGGGAAATCTTTATAGATCTGTCCTTCATATTCATAACCGACACATAATTTTATCGTTTCAAAGCCGTCAAGTACATCCAGTTTTGTGACACCGAGTCCCGTGAGGCCGTTTATAATGACAGAATAACGGATCATAGGCAGATCAAGCCAGCCGCACCGTCTGGGTCTGCCTGTAGTGGAACCGTATTCTCCTCCTGCAGCCCTGAGTTCTTCTCCCATATCATCATGTAATTCCGTAGGGAACGGCCCTTCTCCTACTCTTGTAATATAGGATTTTGTCACGCCTATTATATGTTTTATTCTCGTAGGGCCTATGCCGGAACCTATACAGGCACTGCCTGCGGTAAAATTATAATTCCCCACATAGGGGTAGGTACCGAAATCCAGATCCATAAATGTGCCCTGAATGCCTTCAAAGAGGATTTTTTTGCCCTGGGAACTCAAACTGTTAAGCAGAAAGGGAGTATTTGTTACATATGGTGCAATAATATTTCTGTAATTAATGTAATCATTATATATGACATCAAAACCTTTTGATGAGAGATTATAAAATTCATTGAAAAATTTATTTTTTTCTTCTATTGATTTCCTGAGTTTATCTTTAAATAAAACTTCATCCATAAGGTCCATAACCCTTATACCCTTGCGGGCAACCTTATCCAAATAGGCAGATGCCACACCTTTTCTGGTTCTTCCCTTTTTGGCCGTATCATCTTCTTCTACTTCAAGCCTGTCAAGTAATTTATGATATGGCATTACAATATGAGCCATAGAACTTATTTTTAAATTTTCAAGAGAAACACCGTTCTTTTTCAGATAATCCATTTCTTCTGTCAGCATGGCAAGATCTATTACCATACCGTTTCCCAGAACAGAAAGTTTCTCCTGATAAAAGATTCCGACAGGGATAAAATGAAGTTTATATTTTACACCGTTATAAAATACAGTGTGTCCGGGTATATCGGCACTGCCAAAACGAACCACTACATCGGCTTGTTCTGCAAGAAGATGAATAATTTTACCTTTTCCTTCATCACCCCACTGGGTACCGATAACTACAGTACAGGACATATAATACACCACCTTTCTATGGCGTGACGCGTGACGGGTGATTCGTGACGCGTAACGCGTAACGCGTGACGCGTGTCTTTACAGGTACCGGGAGACCCCCTGGGTCGCCCCTGCTACTTTTCACTACTCACTACTCACATTTTCCTTTTTCAATATGCCTCTTGCCACGACAATACCTGATACGGAAGCCTGCATCAGTCCTCTTGTAACTCCTGCACCATCACCTGCGGCAAATAAATTCTGTATACGTGTTTCAAGAGATTGTGTTAAATTAAGACTGGAAGAATAAAATTTTACTTCCACACCGTAAAGAAGGGTATGATGTGAATAAATGCCGGGAGCAAGTTTATCCAGTGCCTGAAGCATTTCAAGTATGGCAGTAAGATATCTGTAAGGAAGAACGAGGCTTAAATCTCCCGGTGTAGCACTCTTCAGAGTGGGAACAACAAGACATTTATCCAGTCTCGATTTATTTGTACGGCGCCCTGAAATCATATCGCCAAGGCGCTGTACCATAACACCGTCACCCAGGAGATTTGCCAGCCTTGCTATATATTTTCCATAACTGATAGGTTCTTTAAAAGGTTCTGTAAAATTCTTACTTACAAGTAAAGCAAAGTTGGTATTTTCTGTCTTTTTTTCCGAATAACTGTGTCCATTTACCGTGATAACACCTTCATAATTCTCTGTTACCACTTCACCGTCAGGACACATACAGAAGGTTCTGACTCTGTCATCAAAAAGCCTGGAATAGAAAATAAGTTTGGATTCATAAACATCTTTTGTAATAGGTTCTGCTATGGCAGAAGGCACTTCTACCCTCACACCAAGGTCTACAGGATTAATTTTCTGCCCCAGTTCAAGCCTTCTGGCTTCCTGACTCAGCCAGTCGGAACCTTCACGGCCCGGGCATGCTACCACGTAGGACGACAGAATCTTTTCTCCTGATTTCGTAATTATACCTGCTGCTTTTCCATTTTCAACAAGTATCTGTTCTACAGAGGTTTCTGTAATTACATCCACTTTATCGTCCAGGAATTTCCTCATTTCTTTTAATATAAAGAAACATCTGTCAGTTCCGAGATGACGAACCTTCATAGGAATAAATTTTAAATTGGCCATTACTGCTTTACGGTGCATGGCTCTTGATTTTTCCTCATCTACACCATAAACAGTATCGGTTGCACCGAATTGAAGATATATATTGTCTGTATATTGAAGAAGGCTATCTGCTTCGGCTGAAGGTAAATTTGACAGAAGCTGACCTCCTACTTCTGTCGAAAGGGTAAGTTTACCGTCACTGTAGGCACCTGCACCACCCCATCCGCTCAGTCGTTTGTTTCTCGAGTCTATATCAAAACCTTTTTCAATAAGGGCAATATGGAGTTTACTTCTTTTGGCAAGTTCAAGGGCAGCAAATATGCCTGCAGGCCCTGCACCTATAATTAAAACATCATATTTATTCTTCATGTTAATATAAAAGCTCCCGTGCTTTCCATATAAGTAATCTTACAAAGAAATGAACAGTGAGCCCTTTCTTTAATTTTATATAATTTCTACAACAACATACATCCGGAAATATCATAATCCACCTCGTGTAACGCGTTACGCGTCACGAATCTATCCGCCAAGAGGCTGCATATCTTCCTGAGGAGGAGCATATTCACAGGTCTTACACTCTTCAAAATTCTTCATAGGTCGTGAAATAAATGGATGGGTACAGTTTATAAACACAGTAGGCTGACCGTCCATATTAAAACCGAAATCGGCATAAGAACAGAAATAATCAGGTACAACACCGGAGCAGAATTGATAAACTTCCTCATAATTATCAGGATGACCATGTTCAAAAAAATGTTTTTCACATTGAAATATACCAAGTTTGGATTTTCTAAATTTACAGGGTCTGTAAGCGTTCATAATAAATGGTTTCAAAAAAACAGAAACCTCTTTTTCCCTCCTTAAAATATTTAGGTTTTGGGGTTCAGGTTCTGGGTTTTTAATCTCCCTGACCCAACACCTGTAACCATTAAATAAATCTAAAACTAGAGTTTACGTCCTAAAAATGAATTTTTCTATAGATTACATTTATACCTCACTGGCTACAGTCTGAATGTTTATTCCTTTATCTCCCTCCCAGTATAGTATCCTGCCGCAATGTTCACAGTATTCAAGAGTCATTCTCGACCTGGCTCTTTCAATGAGCCTTTCCGAAAGAGTCATACCACATCCGGTACAAAAATTCTTCTGAAGAGCCACTATAGCAACTCCTCCACGTTTCATTTTTGTATCTTCATATATTTTCAGCATTTCTTCCGTTGAACTTTCCATGATTTTCTTTTTCTTATTTTCAATATCTTCTATTCTGGAATTAAGCTCTTTTAACTGTTCTTCATAAAGAGAATAATATTTTTTATATTCCTCTTCTGCCAGTTGATAATCCTGTTCCAGTTTTTTTATCTCATCCACCAGTCCTTCATTGTCATAAATCAATGTAAGGCTTTCTTCATCTATGGTTTCTCTTTTCTTTTTTATATCGTCAATCTTTTTCTGCCACTGGGCAGTTTCTTTGGAATTAACAGGCCTGCCGCCGTACAGTTTATCTTCTATCGTTTTTATCTGTTTATCCAGTTCAAGTGTTTCAAAACTGAGAGCTTTAAGTCTCTTACTATTGGCTTCCTGCCTATCCCTGCCGGCTTTCAGGAGAGAAGAAGAATTATTCTTTTTCTCTTCAAGTTCCTTTCCCGGATCAATGAGGCATATCTGTTCTTTCAGATAGAGAAGATCATTTTCATAGGCCTGCAAGCGATATATTTTCCATAAATCTTTCATTAACCTGACTCCTTCTATTGCAATCTGTTATAAACATTCTTCATTAAGAATATTTTTCCTCTTTTTATCTTTTAGAAAAGAAAAAACCATCTTAATTAAAAGATGGTTTTTCTTATGGGCGAAACAGGACTTGAACCTGTGACCTCCTGCGTGTAAAGCAGATGCTCTGCCAACTGAGCTATTCGCCCGTTATAGTGAGTGGTGAGTAGTGAGTTGTCCACTCACTATTCACTACTCACTATTCACTGTTTCTGATACCCCCACGGGAATTCGAATCCCGGTCTCCGCCGTGAAAGGGCGGTGTCCTAGGCCACTAGACGATGAGGGCATATATTCATGGGCCCACCTGGATTCGAACCAGAGACCGATCGGTTATGAGCCGATTGCTCTACCGCTGAGCTATGGACCCGATGTGTTTATCAAACTTACGAGGTTTGATTATAACAAAAGTTTTTTAACTTGTCAATAGATTTATTGACCTTCCCAATAATCTTTTAACCACTTACTTCTGGCGGGATGACGGAGTTTTCTCAGGGCTTTCGCTTCTATCTGACGAATTCTTTCTCTTGTAACACCAAATTCCTGCCCTACTTCTTCCAGAGTTCTCGGTCTTCCATCTGCAAGTCCGAAGCGAAGTTTCAAAACTTTTTTCTCTCTTTCGGTGAGATTTTCCATAACATCTTCCATTTTTTCTTTAAGTAATATGGAAGATGCCGCTTCTGCAGGAGCAACTGCTTCATGATCTTCAATAAAATCACCTAAATGGCTATCTTCTTCTTCACCTATAGGAGTTTCCAGAGAAATAGGCTCCTGAGCTATTTTAATTATTTCCCTTACTCTTTCAAGATTATATCTGGTACGCCTTTTAATTTCTTCATCTACAAATTTTTTATCTCGTGACGTCAGTTTTCTCCCAAGCTGATCACTGAGCTGTTTCTTTATTTCTTCCCTGTCTACAGGATACATCTGCTGAGTTATTTCTTCTATGCTGGGATCACGGCCCAGTTCCTGAAGCAGTCTTCTGGAAACCTTTATCAGTCTGTTTATTGTCTCCACCATATGAACGGGAATGCGTATGGTTCTGGCCTGGTCGGCAAGAGCTCTTGTTATGGCCTGCCTTATCCACCATGTTGCATAAGTACTGAATTTATAACCCTTATGATAGTTAAACTTCTCTACTGCTCTTATTAATCCAAGGTTTCCTTCCTGTATGAGATCCAGGAATAACATACCCCGGCTCACATACTTTTTTGCTATGCTTACTACAAGACGTAAATTGGCTTCTATAAGTTCTCTTTTTGCTTCTTCTGCATCAAATTTTCTTCGTGACAGTTCACGTTCTATATCTTTCTGCAAAGGAGAAAGATCCAGATGAACCATATCAGACCATATAACACAGAAAGGGCGCAGATAAAGCTGAAATAGTATATCAGGGAGACGGGACATTACCTGACCGATATGAAAGAAAATCAATTCAGGTCTACAATTTAACAACTGTTTCAAAAGAAAAGTGGCTTTATGTTTCAATATAAATTCCTGAGCAATTATTTTCTCCATATTTTTTTCTATTTCTTCCTGGTAACTGTGTCCTCCGCTTTTCTGAAGTAAGTCCTGTTTAAGTATTACTTTGACTTTATGTCTTGTTTCCTCTCTGAGTCTTCTGTCATAATCAATCTCTTCCAGTAAATTGAATTGCTCGGCAAAACTTTTATAGGCTTTATCCTCAAGAACTTCAACCTGTTCCACCCTTTTAGCCAGTTCCACTTCCTGTTCCGGAGTAAGTAATTCAACTCTACCTATTTCTTTAAGATACATTCTTACGGGATCATCAAGGGAAACACCTTCAGGAAGGGTAAAAAATTGTTCTACATCTACTTCTTCATCAGGAGCTTTTTTACCGATAGCTTCATTTTTATCATCAACAACTTCTATACCTTCACTGGTAAAAATATCAAATAAGGACTCCAGCTTTTCTTCTGTAAGTTCCTGTTCCGTATCTAAAACCTCATTAATTTCATCATAAGTAAGGGTACCATGCTTTTTCCCTTTTTGAATCAAATCCTTTACATGAAGAGGCATATTATTTCCACTATTCACTTAAAGATTTCCCTCCCTTCAAATAACGCAGGAGTTTCTGGTATTCTTTAAAAATCTCATCAGAAGGTTTCACTTTACCTTGTTCTAACATCAAATCTATTTCCTTCTTTCTATCAATTAACTTTTTATCTTTTAAAGTCTTTATTAATCCGAGAACAGATCCTTCACCGTGAGGATAATCATCTTCCAGTAATAACATTTCTGCAAGAACCTTTTTTTCTTTCTCATCATGTATTTCTTTTGCCAGTTCTTCTGAAGAAAAATCCTGCCCTGCAAGGAAATTTTTATAACAGATTTGAGCAATTTTATGACAGATAGAATCAGAAAATTCATCAGGCTTAAATTTCTGGAAGACTTGCTTCATAACATCTTCATTCTGCAACATTAAACGAAGTAGTATTCTTTCGGTATCAGCAAAAGATTTTCCTGTATCAACAGGAACTTTTAAATTCTTTTTTTCTTTATAAGTTCTGAATCTGGACATGAGTTCTCTATCGGACAGGCCAAGATTCTTACTCTCAATAATTTTAAAATATTCATGACGATTTAAAGAATTCTGAACATTTGTCATAAATGGCTCAATACCTTTTAAAAAATCCTCTTTACCTTCCTTTGTAGTAAGATCATATTTTTTCTCAAGCCATGTAATGAGATAGAAAAAATAATCCACCCTGCCTTCCAGGATTTTATGAAAAGCATCTTTTCCTTTAAGTCTTATAAATTCATCAGGATCTTTTGCTTCAGGCAGAATTAAAGATTTGACAGAAAGTCCCGCACTTTCTAACAATCCCACTCCTCTACCTGTAGCAGAAACGCCTGCCGTATCTGCATCATAGGCGAGTATAACTTCTGAAGTGAATTTTCTCATAAGATTGGCCTGATCCATAGTAAGAGAAGTACCAAGAGAAGCAACAACTCCTTCACAACCTGCCTGGCTTACGGAAAGAAGATCCATATAACCTTCTGTAAGTATTAAAGGAGAAGCCTTGTCTTCTCTTTTTCTGGCCATATTAAGACCATAAAGATTTTTTCCTTTATTGAAAACCGGCGTCTCAGGAGTATTTAAATATTTCGGATTACCGTCTCCTATTATACGACCTCCGAACCCTATAACCCTGTCCCGGAGATCAAAAATAGGGAACATAATTCTGTTTATAAAATAATCCCTGTAATGACCATCCTGTTCCCTTCTTACAAGGCCTCCTATGAGAGCCAGTTCCATAGAATATTTCTTTTTATTTAACACTTTAACCAGAGACTGTTTATCAAAAGGCGCGTAGCCTATTTTAAATTTTACTATTATATCTCCGGTCACATTTCTCTCTTTAAGATATGATACAGCATTACTATCTGTCTGTTTCAAAAGAACCCAGTGGTAAAAATCCGCTGCAAGTTTGTTAAGGGTATAGAGATCTTTTTTATCCTTATAAGCTTCGGAATACCCGGTTCCATCAGATTCTGGTATGGCTATGCCGGCTCTTTCAGCCAGAGATGTTGCAGCTTCATAAAAAGAGAGGTTTTCTACTTTTTTCAGGAAGTCGAAAATATCTCCTCCGCTGCTACAGCCAAAACAATACCACAAACCTTTTTCTGGATTTACTGAAAAAGAAGGAGTCCTTTCTGAATGGAAAGGACAGAGTCCCTGATAACTCTTTCCGCTTTTTTTCAGGGTAACATAACAGGATATGAGATCAAGCAGATTATTTTTATTTTTTATTTCTCCTATGAGTTCTTCTGTTATCCTGCCCATGTATCGGTGAATGATGAGTGGTGAGTGGTGAGTGGTGAAAAATACTCACTACTCACTACTCACTACTCACTAGCCTTTCCCTAACCGTTCTTAATCTTGGCCTGAGCTGCAGCCAGTCTTGCAATAGGAACTCTGTAAGGAGAACAGCTTACATAATTAAGGCCGAGCATATGGCAGAACTCTACAGAATTAGGTTCTCCACCATGTTCACCACAGATACCTATTTTAAGATTGGCTCTTTTGCTTTTACCAAGCTCAATGGCCATCTTCATCAATTTACCCACACCATCTCTATCTAACTCTTCAAAAGGATTGACCTTCAGTATATGATTTTTTAAATATGCAGGAATAAAGGTTCTTTCTGCATCATCACGACTGTAGCCAAAGGTTGTCTGAGTCAGATCATTTGTACCGAATGAGAAAAATTCTGCATATTCTGCAAGTTGATCTGCTACGGTACAGGCCCTTGGAAGTTCTATCATGGTGCCTATCTTGTAATCAACATGGACACCTGTTTCTTTTATCACTTCTTCAGCTATACGTCTGGCACTGTCATGGGTGAATTTCATTTCCTGCTGATGGCCCACGCCGGGTATCATAACCTCTACCACTGCATTGACTTTTTCTTTTACGAGCTGACATGCTGCCTCAAATATAGCCCTTACCTGCATTTCATAAATCTCAGGATATACTATGCCGAGACGGCATACTCTGAGACCGAGCATCGGGTTTGACTCATGAAGTTCTCTTACTCTTCTGAGAATTTTTTCCTTTTCTTTCAGAAGTTCAGGATCTTTCCCTGTAACCCTTAAAGTTATTACTTCTTCAAGGAGATCATCAAGAACCGGTAAGAATTCATGAAGAGGAGGATCAAGAAGTCTTATTGTAACAGGACAGCTTTCCATAGCTTTCAGTATGCCGTAGAAATCCTGTCTCTGCACGGGGAGAAGTTTTGCGAGAGCATTTTTTCTTGCTTCCGGCGTATCGGCAATAATCATTTCCTGAACTATGGGAAGACGTTCTGGCTGCATAAACATATGTTCAGTTCTGCAGAGCCCAATACCTCTGGCACCAAAATTACGGGCCTTTGCTGCATCTTCAGGTGTGTCGGCATTTGCATGAATACCAAGGCGTTTGATCTGGTCTGCCCAGTCAAGAATGGTTTTTGCTTCATGGCTTAATTCAGGAGCTTCTGTTTCAAGTCTTCCGTAGAATACCTGTCCTACAGTTTTTCCTTCTTTAACAAAAGCACCATCTATAGTAATAATATCGCCTTCTTTAACGGTTTTGCCGGCGACTGCAAATTCTTTTTTCACAAGATCAATCTTAATGTTGGTACATCCTGCGACACATGGCTTACCCATCTGTCTTGCCACTACTGCGGCATGGCTTGTCATACCGCCTTCACTGGTAAGAACACCCTTTGCAGCAATCATACCATGGACATCGTCAGGATTGGTAACAGGTCTTACAAGAAGCACCTTTTCTCCTTTATCGCCCATTTCTCTTGCAAGGTCTGCACTGAATACTACAGAACCTGTAGCGGCACCGGGAGAGGCCGGTAAACCTTCTGCCAGAAGAAGTCCTTCTTTTTCTGCCTTCTTTCTTGCAGCAGGTGCAATACGGGGATGAAGAAGTTGATTTAATTGAGTTGGATCAATTCTCATGATTGCTTCTTCTTTTGTTATAAGTCCTTCTTCTACCATATCATAGGCAACCTTTACGGCAGCCTGAGTGGTTCTTTTACCTACTCTGGCCTGAAGCATAAAGAGTTTACCATGTTCAAAGGTAAATTCCAGATCCTGAAGATCTCTATAATGTTTTTCAAGAATATCGCATATCTTTGCAAATTCATTGTAAAGATGTGGCACATCAACTTTCATCTGACTTATATGTTTGGGAGTGCGAATACCTGCCACTACATCCTCACCCTGTGCATTTTCAAGAAATTCTCCATAGATTTCCTTTGCTCCAGATGAAGGATCTCTTGTAAATGCAACACCTGAACCGCTTTCACCGAAGAAATTACCGAATACCATGGTCTGAACATTGACTGCTGTGCCAAGGTCATGAGGTATCTTAAATTCATTTCTGTAGGTTATTGCTTTATGACCGTTCCATGAATTGAATACGGCACATATGGCAAGTTCTAACTGCTTCCACGGGTCAGAGGGGAAGGATTCTCCTTTTTCTTTCTTTACAAGGGTTTTAAAATCTTCCACTATAGCTTTCCAGTGTTCTGCCTTGAATTCAGTATCCTGGGTGAAACCCAATTTTTCCTTATATCCTTTTAAAATAGCCTCAAAATCATGATGTTCAACACCGAGCACTACATCACTGAACATATCGATAAATCTTCTGTAACAGTCATAGGCAAAACGTTCGTCACCGGAAAGTTCTACAAGACCCTTTACAGTTTCGTCATTAAGTCCGAGATTAAGTATGGTATTCATCATACCCGGCATAGAAAATTTAGCGCCTGATCTTACTGAAAATAAAAGAGGATTTGCAGGGTCACCGAATTTTTTGTTCATTTTTTTCTCGATTACACCTACATATTCCTTTACTCCTTCCATAAGTCCATCAGGAAGGCCACCTTTTTCTATAAATTCATTACATACTCTGGTGGTTATTGTAAAACCCGGTGGCACAGGAAGGCCAATATTGGTCATTTCAGCAAGATTGGCACCTTTACCTCCGAGAAGGTCTTTCATATCTTTATTACCTTCTTCGAAAAGATATATCCTTTTATTACAATTACATGCACATTCCGTCATTATTTAATAGTCCTCCTTTGTTATTACTCATAATAAAATTAAATACGAAATGAGAAATTCCATATTTCGACAAGGAAAATCCAAATCCTTTTATAAAGGATAAGTTTTTTACCTGTCTGGTAAAATTATACAATATTACTTCCTTCTACAACTATTTCAGAAAAATCTGCAACCTTCAGATACAGATTGACAACCATATCCAGGAGAGAAAGCCTGTTATTTCTGAGAGTTTCATCAGGAACCATAACCATAACTTTATCAAAAAACTTATCTATACTGGGACGAAGAGATGAAAGCTTTCTCATAACCTCCGGATAATCAACCATATCAGGAACAAGAAATAATCTCTGAACATCTTCAGATGTTTCTTTGAAATGTTCATAAAGAGCTTTTTCCTCTTCTTCCCGGAGAAGATTTAATGAAAATTCAGCTCTGTCTACCGGTGTTTTCTTTAATATATTAAAGGCTCTTGTAAAAGCAGCAACAAGAGATAAAAATTCCGGCAAATCTCTCAGGGCAGTAATGGCTTTAACTCTTGAGATCGTATCTTTAATATTTCTTAAAGCGCCATGTTTGATTGATTTAATAACATCATATCTTAAACCAGCAGATAAGAGATAATTTTCAAGTCTCTGAAATGTAAATTCTTCGAAATCTTCTGTAACCTTATTCTTATCTTTCAGGGCAAAACCTCCCTGTATGTAAAGATCAAAAGCTCTTGAGAAGTATTCCGGAAGAGATCCTTCTATATAACCATCGGCTAAAAGCCTTATAACTCCGAGTATATACCTTCTCTGCCCGTATGGATCTGCCGAACCTGTAGGGAGAAAGCCCATACCAAGACAACCTGCTACAGAATCCAGTTTATCTGCAAAACTTATAACCTGTCCTGTAAGAGTTTCAGGAAGTGTGTCCTGAGAAAAGGCAGGTTTATAATGTTCCCTTATAGCTTTGCAGACTTCTCCAGATTCGCCTGAGGCATATATACCTCCCATAATTCCCTGAAGTTCTGGGAATTCTTTGACCATATTGGAAGCAAGGTCTGCTTTGCATATTTCTGCTGCCCTCTCTCCGTCTTTTATCAGTTCTTTATGTCTCATAGAGGTAAGTATAAATATTGCCAGTTCTTTTATCCTTCCCGACTTATCGAACATGGTACCCAGATTTTTCTGAAATCCTATACTTTTAAGCTTTGGAAGATGTTTATCAAGAGAAACCTTTCTGTCTTCATGGAAGAAGAATTTCGCATCTGCAAAACGTGCATCAAGAACCCTTTCATTCCCCAGTTTTACCAGGTCAAGTCCTCTCTTATCTCCGTTTCTAACAGCTGCAAAATAAGGCAGTATATTGCCTTTATTGTCTGTAACAGCAAAATACCTCTGATGTTTGCTCATTACAGTAACAAGTACCTCCCTGGGGAGTTCCAGATAATCCGGTGAATATGAGCCTGTAAAACATGCAGGATATTCTACCAGAAAGTTTACCTCATCCATAAGTGAAGGGTTATCCAGGATGGCACCTCCCGAAGCTTCTGCAAGACAGGCTATCTCTTTTTCTATCATATCTTTCCTCTGATTGTGATCCAGAATTACCATATTCTTATAAAGCAATTCTTTAAATTGATCTGCATCGGGAATCTCTATGGGACCTGAACTTAAAAATCTGTGTCCGTAAGTAATTCTTCCGGAAGAAAGACCTGCCACTTTAAACGGTATGACAGAAGGGCCGGCAAGTGCCAGTATCCAGCGAACAGGACGGGTAAAACGAAAAAGACTTTCTTCCCAGTACATATTTTTGGGGAAATAAATCTTTTTAATAATGGCCGGAAGCACCCCGGACATAACATCTACAGAAGATTTACCTTCTTCTAAAACTCTGGCAAAGATATATTCTCCCTGTCCTACAGTCTTTATAAAGAGATCTTTCAGGTCAACCTTCTGAGATTTTGCAAAACCTGTGGCTGCAGCAGTAGGATTGCCATTCCCATCATAGGAAGCTTTTCTGGGAGGGCCCTTTACTTCTTTAGCTACATCAGATTGTCTGTCTGAGAGGTTCTCAACAAAAACTGCCAGCCTTCTCGGAGTTGCCATGGTTATAACATTCTGAAAATCAAGCCTGGCAGCAGTGAGCTCTTTAACCATCATATCCTTTAACTGTACAAGAGCGGGAGGAATAAAGCCTGCAGGGAGTTCTTCTGTTCCTATTTCTAAAATCATATTATTACTCATAAATATTAATCTCCTTCCCCTTCTTCACTTTCCTGAGAGGCAATCTTATCTCTCCAGGAAGAAACCATTTCAAATTCTTTCAGTTTTTCTTCCAGAATTTTATTGACCCTTTTTTCCATAACCAGGAGACGGTTATCATCTACAAGGAGATTATCCCAGACATTGCCATCTCCACCGGAAGGTTGAGACAGATTAAGAGTATCAATCTCTTTCTCAAATTCCCCGGATGGCGCTTCCTGCGGAACAGAGGGAGTAAAGAAACCCTCGAGAATTGTTGCCATTTTCTTTGTTTCAATAACATTGACCGACATGCTATGAATAAATTCATATTCATGCTGTAATATTTTATGGTCAGAATTCTTCTCAAAAGCTTTTTTCATAAAACTGGCGGCATCTGTAAGATTATCTTCAAGAAAATATGTCCATGCCTTGCCTCTGTATCCGAAATGATATAGAGGAAGATCTTTTATTAATTTATCGAAACACATATGAGCACCTCTGTAATTTTTACTTCTTGCCATAGAAGTACCAAGATTACAGAGACAGGCAACATGAGAAGAAATAGCCCTGTTTTCTTCTACAGGTGGTCCTCCTTTTACCATACTTTCTTCTTTACTGTAAGGATAAATTACCTTCAGGGATGCCTCTTCCGGTTCCTTTGCTTTCAGAGCTTTTAGCAGAATTTCACAGGCTTTTTTATAATCGCCTTCAATAGCAAGGATAAAACCAAGATTTGAATAAGGAAGAGGATATTCGGGAGACAGGTCTATAGCTTTCGAGAAATATTCCTTTGCTCCAGAAAGATTCCCCTGATGCATTTCCAGAAAACCAAGGTTATTTAAAGCAAGGAGATTATCTGGCTTGAACTTGAGAAGATCTTTAAACATTCCTCTTGAAGCCTCTATATCTCCTGTACAGAAATAACTGTATCCTCCATTCAAATATGCTTCTACTATATCGGATTTTTCCTGAATTATCTTTTTATAAACCTCTATAGCTTCAGGAAAGCATGACTGATTTATATAACTCTGTCCTATGAGAAGCTGAGCTGAAAGCTTTACGGGAGCATAAAATTTCATAAGCTCTTCATTATCTGCTATGTCTGTCATAGCAGAAAATTTTATCAGTGTATTTCTGCCTTTATCTATAAGACCCTGGTAAAGATAACCTGTACCGAGTAAATACATGGCTTCAGGAAGTTTTGAATTATTTCTTAAAACATTCAAAGAAGAATTGACTACTTCATCAAAATTGCCTGAAAGGAAAGAAATAAAAGATTTTTCTATATATATATGTGCCAGGAGACCTTCATAAAATGCCTGAAGATATTTAGGACAGAGAGGCATTTTCTGTCTTATAAGATTTATAGCTTTATCCTGAGAGATAAGGGCTTTCTCAAATTCATCCTGCCTGAGAAAACACCGGGAGAGTAAATGATAGCCGAGCCAGTCTTTCGGAGTCATCACTAAAAATCTGGAAAATTGCTTCTGAAATTCATCTTTTACATCCTGTTCCAGGAAAATCTGAACCAGTCCCCATATAACAGGTAATTCCATGGCACAATGGCTCCCTTTGTTGAGAAGCTCAAGAGCAATGTCAAGGTCTCCCATGTCTCTATAGAAAGATGCCAGATTTAAATAAGCCCATGGATGAGTTGAATTTTTATCTATACATTCTTTGAGTATAGTAATTGCTCCATCTTCATCTCCATCCAGTTTTTTCAGATTTGCAAGTCCTCTGGCTATCCATATATCTTTATCTCTTAAATATGCTTCTTCATAGTTTTTCTTTCCTCCTTCTCTGTCACCGGAACGAAGGAGTGCCTCGGCAAGCATATGATAAAGTATGGAAGATTCGGAATTATTTTTAAGGGCAGATGCAAAAGCTATTCTGGATTTATCATAATCCTCTTCAGAAAAAAATCTGAGTCCTTTCACAAATCTATCCTGAATATGATCCTTCTTTTTGTCTTTTTTATCTTTTTTCTTTTTCTTACCTTTATGACTCATTTAACACCATCCTTTTTAAAAACTACCATCTTCCCATAAGGGGAAAACCTAATTTTTCTCTTTCCTGCAGATAAACAGCAGCACATCTGCTGGCAAGTTTTCTGGTTCGAAGCATTGTATTCATTCTTTCAGTAACACCGAGAGCGCCTCTGGCATCTAACAGATTAAATGTATGGGAACATTTAAGGACATAATCATAGGCAGGAAAAATAAGTCCTTCATCCAGAAGTCTGAGAGCTTCCTTTTCATAAAGGTCAAAGAGTTGAAACAGTAATGGAATATCTGCATATTCAAAATTATATTTACAGAACTCAACTTCTTCCTGAAGATGGACATCACCGTAAGTTACTCTATCTACCCAGGAGATCTGCAAAAAATTACTGACCTGTTGAATATAGGTAGCCAGTCTCTCAAGGCCATAGGTAATTTCGATTGCAATAGGGTTTAAATCAAATCCGCCTACCTGTTGAAAATAGGTATACTGGGTAATTTCCATGCCATCAAGCCAGACTTCCCAGCCCAGTCCCCATGCACCGAGAGTAGGAGATTCCCAGTCATCTTCAACAAAACGAATATCATGGTCAAGGGGTTCTATACCGAGAGCTCTCAAACTATTAAGATAAATATTCTGTATATCATCAGGAGAAGGTTTTATTATCACCTGATATTGATAAAAACGCTGCCATCTGTTTGGATTTTCACCATATCTTCCGTCTGTAGGGCGAATAGAAGGTTCTACATAAGCAACACGCCATGGTTCAGGGCCCAGAGACCTGAGAAAAGTGGCCGGATTCATTGTCCCTGCACCTACTTCAGTATGATAGGGATGCTGTATAACACATCCCTGTTCTCCCCAGAATTTATCAAGGGTAAGTATAATATCTTGAAAATTCATAAATTTTGTGAAACCTGTACAGTTTTATTGTACAGAAAACACCGGTTACGTCACCTCCTGTATTTTAATCGTGACGCGTGACGCATGACGCGTGACGCGAGGTTAATTCTTTATACCCTGTTATTTATATAAAATAAATCTATTTTTTTATTCACTTTTCCGGTCAATCCAGTCAATCTAAAGAAGCTATCACCTTTATCAGAAATGGATGCAATTTTAAACATTCCAATATCACCTGTATGGATACAATGAGTTCCCTGACAGATTTCACAGCTTATATCACCTATCTGACATATTCTGACTTTTCTACCGGAATTTATATGAGAATCGTGATGCGTGATGCGTAATGCGTGATACGAGCACAGCTTCTCATTCTTCTTTGTGCCCTCGCGATCATGGCAATTAACAGGCTTTACAGAACAGATTTCTTCCCCATGTTTTCCGGAAGTCATATATGTTAGTACAGGGTAATCAGACATTATATAAGCATTTACTCTTTTCTCAAGAGAATAAACCTGTTCTTTCGAAGGCATAGAATGAGAAAAAAAATCAAAACAGAACTCATCCTCAGATGCACATGAACAGTAACTATTTATTTTTTCTCCGAAGTCATCTCTGATGGCACAGTATAATAAATGAGCTGCTGTATGATTTCGTGATATATTCTCCCTTCTCATAGTATCTATATGAGTAAAAACCCTGTCTCCAACCTGAAGAGTTCCGGAGTGTTTACATTCAACAGAGTGAAAAAAATGCCCTTCTTCTGTAAAATTAACATCAATAACGTTTAAGGTAATATTCTCATTATGTATCCATCCCATATCAGACATCTGCGAATTATGGAGAGGGAAAAAAGGGCTTATATCTATGATAATTTTACACAGTTCTCCTTCTTTAAGTATAATACGTTCTTCATATCTATTATTATAAATAATACTCAAAATATTACTTCTGGATTCTACTGTATCATAACCAATAAATACAGTAGTATTTTGAGGATCAAAAAAATACATTCAATAACCTTCTATAAAAATCGTAACGCGTAACGCGTAACGCGTTACGCGTTACGCGAGGTAAAATAAACCGGGTCTCACAATTACCAGAACAATGCTTTTATTAAAGAATAACAGCAAATTCTATGCAAAAATCAAAAGTCCTTCTTAAATAAAAAGTCACAACCAATGGACTGCCACGAAATTTATGTCGTGATGCGTGATAACGGGGTTTTTGATACGCGTCACGGGTCACGTACATTATTTTTTCTTTACGACTACAAGGGTAATATCATCAAAATATTTCATTTGAGAATGATTTAAGACATAATTTATAAGACGGTCTACCAGATCCTGTGCCGTCAGATCTGCATTTTTAGTTATCATTGCTTTCAGACGGGAAACACCGAAATGATTTCCTTCTCCGTCTCTGGATTCTGTTACTCCATCCGTATAAAAGACAAGTATATCTCCGCTGGAGAAGGTTCTTTTTTTCTGTTCATAAGCCTGATCCCTTATTACTCCAAGAACCAGTCCGTCAGTTCTGAGTTCATCACAGCGCATCCTGTCTTTACAGAAATGGAGAACAGGTTCATGGCCTCCGTTGGTAAAAAGAAATTCACCTGATTTTATATCAATATAGCTGTAAAAAAGTGTAATAAAACAATCAGGATCTATATCATTACATATGAGATTATTCAGATGAGTTATAAGATTTTTAGGTTCTGCATACATGTCTTTTTTAGATATAAAGGCATGGAGTGCGTATTTAAGCATAGATATAAGCAATGCTGCAGGTATGCTTTTACCTGAAACATCACCAATCCATACACCTAGATTATGTTCATCAAAAGCCAGAATGTTATAGTAATCTCCTCCTACTTCTTTTGCAGGTATCATCCTTGCTCCAAGGTCTATACCGTCAATTTGAGGCAACTGTCGCGGGAGGAGACTTTTCTGTATTTTTTTTGCAATCTTTAATTCCTGTTCTAATTGTTGATGCTGTATCTTGGCTTCCTGATATTCTCTATAACTGAGGCCATATGCTACCATAACTTCAACAAGTAAGTTAAGAGATTTCAGTAGTAATTTGGAAAGATTCTCCTGAGGGGATTCGTTGACCAGTTTTTTTATAGAAGAAAGATGGAGCCCTACTATTTCATCAGGCCCTATTTCTTCTTCTACACAGATTTTACCAAGATTAAGAGCAGAATATAGATCTGCTTCACTGCCTTCAATTAAATAATCTCTCAAGATTACATCATAAAGAGAGCCAAGAGCTCCTTCTTCACTCATATATACTCCTGCTCCAGGAATTTTCACTGAGAACCGTGAGTAAAAATTTACCTGATCTTTCCACTCACCATCTATTGATTATAAAAAATTCCTGAATAGTTAAAGATTCCTTCTTAAAATTTTTTCTACTGCCACAACACAGCCCTGTCCCTGTTTCGATTTTATAAAAAAGTGGTCAACAAGACGTTTAACCCCCGGCAGACCTGCTCCAAGTCCTTTGGCAGTAGAATAGCCATCCTGAAGGGCCATTTTTATATCCTGTATACCGGGGCCATTATCTTCTGCTACAATACAGATACTTGCTCTTCCTTTTGAAGAACCCTTCCACATCTTTATCTGGCCTGTGCCTGCATAAAAGACTATATTTCTGGCCAGTTCAGAAAGAGCAGTGGTTATTCTGGCTTGATCAACTTCATTAAATCCTATCTGCCTTGCCAGTTCCCTGCCTTCCTGCCGGGCGACAACAATATCCCATTCATTTTCTACAATGATTTCTTTTAAGGTATCTTTATCAGGTTTTAAATAAAACTGATCTAATTCACTCATAAAATTATGAAATAATTCCTGTAATAAAATTCAGCTAATTAGGTTTTGAGTTTCAGGTGTCCGGTTCTGGGGTTTTAATATTCTTAACCAGGCACCTGAAACCAGACAACATTTCACTCTTTATTGTTCGGTATTCTTCATCGGTCACTGCCCACTGATTACTGCTTCACCGTAATCACCGGCCACTGCCCACTACTGTTATTTTACCCATTTCAATTTCATTATATATATATCCTGTATATGTTTGTTACTGGCTATATAAGTAATACTCTGTCCATCGGGAGCCCAGTATGGAACATAGTTATATGAAGAGCCTGTGTCAAGTTGTTGAAAATGACTGCCATCACTGCTTATAAGACAGATATAAGATGATTTATAATCTTTGTTCATCATAAAAACTATTTTAGAACCGTCGGGAGACCATTCAGGTGAACCAATCTGAGCTTTAAGATCTGTTAACTGTACAGTTTTTTGAGTTTCAAGGTCAAATGTGTACAGTTCTTCATGTCCTGTACGACTTGAAACAAAAAGAATTGTTTTTCCATCAGGAGACCAGTCAGGGGCAAAATTATCTCCTGACATAGTAAGGCGCTCCAGATCTGTACCATCAAAGTTTACAACATAAATATCGGCTTTCGGCTGCATGGGGGAACCACTGAAAGAAACAAAAACTATCTTACGACCGTCAGGTGACCATGCAGGACTGGCATTATTTAAATTTAATTTTTTCGTTACTCTTGTAACGGCGGCACCATCAAAATTCATTACATATATATCTTCATGCTGTTCCCTGCTTGAAACAAATACAATTTTCGAGCCGTCATTACAAATTTCGGGAGAAAAATTTCGTCTCACATCTCTTGTAAGTTTTATTAAATCACTGCCATCGGTTTTCATAGTATAGATATTCCAGTAATCATTGTTACGGTTTGAAGCAAAATAAATTCTATCTCCCTGAGGTACCCAGACAGGATCTATATTGCATCCTCCGTCTTTTGTGAGTCGAATAATTTCAGCTATCTGCGCTTCTGTATTAACACCTATGGCAACAGGTTTCACCGGCGGGAAGAGCCCTCTTAAAACAATCGGTTTCTCAGTAACTATATCTTCAGGATTAATACCGATAAATACAACAGATTGTCCTTTCTGTATCTTTCCTTTCGGTTCTATAACCCTGGCAGTAGATTTAACATCAAGTGTTTTTAAAACTTCAATCGAAGCAAGATAAATGATTTTTTCTTTTCCATCGCTTTTCTTTTCAATAATAAATATTTTCCCTTTACTTTTTTCTTTTATGCCAGATTTTGTTCCCATATTAATATCGATTTCCTGTCCTCTGACAGAAACAACCTGACCGTAAACTTTCACCGATACCGGTTCTGCAGAGAAAGAAAATGTCATAGAGAATAATAATATAGAAAGTACCAAAAAAATTATACAGGAATGTTTCATAAATAAAATCAGCCTCACTCATACCAGAATATTACAGCCTGAAAAATCTTTTCGAGGTGAGAAATCAGTATAATTAATTCTTATTAAAACCTCTCTCACCTCGAAAATATAAACGTCCAGATGTTTAAATATTGGGCTTTTCTCTCTTTAAAGCAGGGAGTAATTTTTCAGCCCATGTTTTTGCCAGTTTTTCCATTGTTGTGTTATTGGCATCTGCCATATTTTTATCAACTGTTATAAGTTGATATTTACCAACGCTTATAACATAATTTCCGCGCATTAAATGAACAGATACACTTACATTGTTTACAGGAGCGTAACTGAGAATCTCAACAAGTCTCTCGTTTACGGCTTTAACTCTTTCTTCTACGGAATAGCCTCCTGCATTATCTCTGATCCTCATAATTACTTCATTGCCAACTACTACATCACCGGGAGTAGAATAGTAAGCCATTGCTGCATTAGAAAGAACCAGTAAACAGAACAAAAGCGAACAACCCAATACAATATGTTTCATTGCTTATTCACCTGAATCGAAATTTTAAAGATTACTTAAAAATTATAACTACTAATGAAAAATTCCAGGTTCAGGCTTCATTCCCTCCTAACAATTATAAAATTTATTAACCTAAAACATAACACTTAGGTATAGAAAATTTCTCCAAGCCACCCCCCTCCTTGAATAACCTATATAGATAATATATTTCATGCCTTGAGAGCCAGTTCTTCACTATCATAAAGCTCAAAAATCTTAACAAGACCTGTAATGTCGAATATCTTCTTAATCTGCAGATTTGTACAGACCAGTTTAATATCACCGTTATTCTCTTTCACACGTTTCAGTGCTCCTATGAGAACACCAAGGCCCGTGCTATCAATATAACTGACTCCTTCCAGATTAACAATTATATTGTTATTGCCTTTTTGTATCAAATCATTCAGCGCTTCTTTAACTTTAGGAGATGTATAAACATCAATTTCCCCTTCTATATTAATCCCCATTATATTATTATTTATTTCTTTTGCATAAGTCTTTACATTCATAATTTTAAGCCTACACCTCCTTATAAGAAAATTTATTCATTATGAAAGAATTATCAAACATCTTTATCTTCCGTATCATCTTTTTCTGCCAGTTCCTGACTTTCTGTAACTTCTTCATCCAGCAAAACATCTTTATCTATAATGTCGTCATTTTTATCAGCAGATGAAATTACATTTTTTAATCTATTTCTTGATTCCACAACACTCTGCTTAACTTCGCCGGCTATAACAATAGCTTTCCCCTTCATTTTATCAGCTTTGTCTTTAACTTCACCTGCAATTTCCGTTGCTTTATCCCTCATTTCAGAGGCCACTTCTGAAGCTTTATCCTTGATTAATATAGCCTGATCTTTAAGATATTCACGGGTTTCTTCACCTGATTGAGGTGCAAGTATTATTGCTATGGCTGCACCTACAAGAGTGCCTGTCAGAAAACCCAGAAAAAAATCCAATCCCTTACCTTTTTCCAATATAGTCACCCCCTCTCCTGCTCCCTGAGTAAAAACTATCTAGTCTAGATATTATTATTTATTTACAAAATTATTTTTAATATTTCTCTTTGAAACCTAAAAACCCTTCTTGAAATTAAGAATTTTATATAAAAGGTGAATTGCTCAATTATGATAATATTTAAGACTCGACTCTGGCCATTTTATTCAGGACTTAAATCAAAGCCAAAGCTATGGGGCGACTTTTCGGATAGGCTGTTAGCGATTAGCTAATTATAAACTGAAAACTAACAGCTAATTGCCAAGTGCTATATAATAGTGTCAAAAAATAAAAGGTGATTTTACATACTGTCGTAAAAAAACACTATCACTTGCTATGGACTATACAAAATGATATAATCTAAAAATTACTTCACGACAGGTTAAATTCACCTATGAAAGAAAAAATAATAAAAAAAGAAAAGAAAAAATTAACAAAAAGACAGAAAGAAATAATCGAATATATCAGAGAATTTACCAGAAAGAAAGGTTATACACCTTCTATCAGGGAGATATGTTCTCACCTGGGTTTACGT
Organism: uncultured Synergistia bacterium; assembly: GCA_964431735.1. Classification (GTDB taxonomy): domain Bacteria; phylum Vulcanimicrobiota; class SpSt-956; order SpSt-956; family JAKJGF01; genus CALARM01. The sequence continues at coordinate 87,070 of CAYSLJ010000002.1, forward strand.
TCCGGTTCAACTATTCATAACCATTTATGTAATCTGGAAAAAAAAGGCTACATAAAAAGAGAAGCCGGCAAATCAAGATCAATCACTGTAACTAAAGAAAAAAAAACATCCAGACATATATACCAGAAAGAAATGTTAACTATTATAAATCACCCTCTGCTGCTGCAGGTCTCCAGAAATAAAATTACAGGCAATATGTCCCAGATAATTTCAGGATTTGATAACGAAGAAATAATAGCTTTTTATGTTCAGGGAGACTTTTTATCGGAATTCGGAATATACAATGAATATATAATTCTTGTAAAAGGAGAAACTAACTTCAGAAAAGATGATATCGTTCTTATACCTGTAGCGGATAAAGAAATTATTGCAGGTTACTATCAGGACAGAACCAGAACTCACTATAATATAAAATTAACAGATGATACATTGATCAGTACGAGTTGCAGAAATTTTATAGCAAAAGTTCTGGGTATTTTAATTATGGAGGTATAATTCTGGCGATATTACACCCTTTATGGTACCTGATTATAGCAGGTTCTATCGGATTTGTCTTTATAGCAATAAAAGACATGTTATGGAGTATGGCTATATTACTCTTCTTTCTTGTATCTTCCCTGTCTATTAACGTGGGATATACAAAGATTGAACCCCATGAAATAATGCTTCTTCTACTTACCTCTGTATATATAGTAAAAGCTTTTAAAAAGAAAGATTTTACCTTTAATAAATCCGGATTTGAGTTACCTTTCCTGTGTTTTATTATAGCATCTGCCGTTTCATCACTGGTTTCGGTCAATATATTTGCCTCTGTAAAAGAGATATTAAAGTTAACAGAATATTTTCTTATATATATTCTATCGGTAAATATAATTTCCAGAAAACCTTCCGGAGCCAGATGGTTATTCCTTACAATGGTATATATATGCATAATGGTCTGTATATATGGCTTTATAATAGACACTATCTATATAAACAGAAATACATCAAGAGCCACATTTATTCATTATAATATATACGGAGGATATATAAATCTATTCCTTCCCTTTTCCATAGCTTTTATTTTTTTTCAAAAAAATTTTTCACCAAAAGATATGCTTTCCCGAGCAGTTACAGGTTTAATAATGATGGCAGGCCTTGCCCTTTCTCTATCAAGAGGAGCATGGGTTGCTTTTTTTTCCGTCATCGTATTTTATGTAATATTAAAAGGTAATAAAAAAGTCTACTTTATTGCATTAATATTACTTTTACTATCAATAATTTTATTACCTTTACTTGCTCCGAATTTTATATTTGTAAGGTTTGTATCCATGTTTAACTACGATTCGGACATAGCTATTTTACATAGATTTAATTTATGGAAAAGCTGTTTTCATATGTTTATGTCAAGTCCCATCATCGGTACAGGCACAGGTAATTTTGACTGGGTCTATCCTGCCCATGCAATAAAAGGATTATCTTACTCACTTGTGGCAAATCATGCAAATAATATGTATATAAATATTCTTGCAGAAACAGGTCTTCTTGGTTTCATAACATTTTCCTGGTTCTTTATACTTCTATGGAAAAAAGCTTTTGATTTCTACAGAACAGGTGTCAATCCTCCTTTTGCCACAGGTTTTTTAGGAATTTTACTTGCAGTTTCAATTCATGGCATATTTGATTATATCCTCTACCATCCGGCAATGGCCATGAATTTTATGGTTATAATGGCAATTTTTTCTACGGAAATGAATATAGTGAGAAGTGAATAGTGAATAGTGAAAAACTGGATTTTACCTACTTTTCACTATTCACTATTCACTTCTCACTAATAAATTGTTGCAATTACTCATACAGTATAATATAATATTGTGGCAGGGATAGCCCTGACAATATGAATCTCTGAGGCCTTATATTATGCATAAAGAGCATGAACTTTTTTTCAAAGTAATCACAGGTATTCTGGATATTTTTATAGTTATTTTTTCCTATATAATGGCCTATACGATTCGTCTCAAGTTCTTCCCGACACCTCTTCTAAATCAAGCAGAATATATATCTCCCCCCTACGGGCTTGCCCTGTTTTTTACAATAACCTGGATAACGGTTTTTATCTCTCTCGGTCTCTATAAAACCTACAGAACAAAAAGCCTTTCAGTAGAACTTCTGGATATATTCAAAGCTGTATCACTGGGAGTACTCGTCACAGGTGTCAGTGTCTTTTTCTTTAAATTGATTTTTGTAAGCAGGGCCATAATAATTTTATTCTGGTTTTTCTCTTTGCTTTTTCTATCTGCAGAGAGGGTTACAATGAGATATATCCTGAGAATTTATCGAAGGAAAGGCTATAATTACAGAATGATTCTTATAGCAGGTACAGGAAAAAGAGCAAAGGAATTTCTACGGGTAGTGAATGAAAATAAAGACTGGGGGCTTAAAGTCATAGGTTTTTTGAGCTCAAAAAAAAATATGACAGGAAAACATATAATGACGTATCCTGTTCTTGGAACATTTAACGATGCCCATAAAATTATGTCGAAAAGTGTTGTAGATATCCTTGTACTGGCTCCTTCAATAAAAAACCTTGAAACGATGTCAGAGCTTATAAAGGTCTGTGAGATAGAAGGGATTGATACATATGTAATGTCGAATTTTCTCGGTCTTTCTTTTGCTGAAATGAAGCTTGAAAACTTTCACGGACTTCCTATGTTATTATTTCATACAACGCCACATGATCAGTGGAAACTTTTACTGAAAAGGGGTATAGATGTTTTCATATCTACAATTGCCCTTATATTATGTCTGCCTCTTTTTATGGTCATAGCAATATTAATAAAACTTAACAGTAAAGGGCCGGTATTTTTCAGTCAGATAAGAGCAGGTCTGAACGGCAGAAAATTCAGATTATATAAATTCAGAACAATGGAAGAAGGAGCAGAAGAAAAAATAGAAGAATTAAGAAAATACAATGAAATGACTGAACCTGTATTTAAAATGAAAGACGATCCCAGGGTTACAGGCACAGGAGCAATACTCAGAAAGACAAGTCTTGATGAACTTCCCCAGCTATACAATGTATGGAAAGGAGAAATGAGTATTGTAGGTCCCCGTCCTCCCATACCGGAAGAAGTGGAAAAATATAAAAGATGGCAGAGAAGAAGGCTCAGTATGAAACCTGGCCTTACATGCCTCTGGCAGGTAAACGGTAGAAACAATATAGATTTTGATCAATGGATGAAACTGGATCTTGAATATATAGATAACTGGTCACTTGCACTTGACATAAAGATTATTTTAAAGACATTTCCTGTTATACTTATGGGGACTGGGGCACAGTGATTAGTGAATGGTGAATAGTGAGTAGTAAATAATTTTCACTAAAAAAAGGAGCTAAATTATTATATAAAATTATGAATAACATTAAAGAAAAAATAGAAAAACTTTTACTTCCTTCCGTAGAAAAACCGGAACGGTACATAGGACAGGAAGTAAATTCATTTATAAAGCCAAAAGAAGGTTCCGTCAGTATAGCACTGGCATTTCCAGATGTTTACGAAGTGGGTTTTTCAAATATAGGTTTTAAAATACTTTACCACTTGATAAACAGAGAGGAAAAATTCCTTGCAGAAAGAGCCTATTGCCCGTGGTTTGATGCAGAAGCGATTATGATAAAAGAAGATATACCACTTACTACAGTTGAAACATGGACACCTCTTAAAGACATGGATATAATAGGTTTTACCCTTCAGCATGAACTGACCTATACAAATATAATCAGTATGCTGTCTCTGAGCCGTATTCCCATAAGATCGTCTGAAAGACATGGAGGCCCTCTTGTAATAGCAGGAGGATCAGGTTCATTTAATTCGGCGCCTCTTGATAATTTCATAGATATGTTCGTTCTTGGCGAAGGAGAAGAAGTCATACTGGAAATACTGGAAGAATTTTACAGATGGAAATTTTTAGAAAAGGGGACAAAAATAGAATTACTTAAGAGATTGTCAAAGATTGCCGGTGTTTATGTACCGTCTTTTTACGAAATAACCTATCATGCTTCAGGAGAAATAGAGAAAATTATACGGAAAGAAGGCCCTGAAAAAATAGAAAAAAAAGTAGTATCTGATCTTGATAAAACCTTTTTCCCTGAAAAAATTCTTACCCCACTTATGGAGGTTATCCATGATAGAGCAGTAATAGAAATATTCAGAGGATGTACCAGGGGGTGCAGATTCTGTCAGGCAGGATATATCTATCGTCCCGTAAGAGAAAGAAGTCTTCAGACCTGCCTTGACCTTGCAGACAAACTCCTTGATAATACCGGCTACCCCGATCTGTCTCTCTCCTCACTGAGTACTACCGATTATTCATCGATAGAAAAGTTATTGAAAAATCTCATGAGCTCGCAGAAACATGATAAAATAGCCATATCACTGCCATCTATGAGGATTGATACATTTTCTGCAAAACTGGCAGAAGAGGTTCAAAAGGTAAGAAAAACAGGTTTTACTTTTGCTCCCGAGGCAGGAAGTGAAAGATTGAGAAAGGTAATAAACAAACAGGTTACAGAAGAAGATCTGCTGAAAACAGTAGAAGCGACTTTATCTGCCGGATGGGATAAATTAAAACTTTATTTTATGATAGGACTTCCTACTGAAACAGAGGAAGATCTCGAAGAAATAGTAAAACTTATAAAAAAAGTTTTCACTATTGGGAAGCAATATAAACTATCCAGAATATCCGTTGCATTTTCATCCTTTGTACCGAAACCTCATACACCTTTTCAATGGGAAGGTCAGAACAGCATGGAACAATTGAAAGAAAAACAGAATTTTCTATTTAAAAATTTAAAAACAGGAAAAGAACAGAAGAAAATTTTTATAAATTTCCATAAAAGGGAACAGAGCTTTATAGAAGCAGTATTTGCAAGAGGAGACAGGAGACTCGGAGAAGGTCTGTTAAAAGCCTGGGAACTGGGATGCCGTTTCGATAACTGGTCCGATTATTTCAGATTCGACCTGTGGCACGAAGCATTTAACAGTGTGAATATTTCACCTTCTTTTTACGCAAACAGAGAAAGAAAAGAGGAAGAAATACTGCCATGGGATCACATATCTTCAGGTATAAATAAAGAGTTTCTCCTCTGTGAAAGGAAAAAAGCTTTAAAATATGTGGAAACAAAAGATTGTCGTTTTTCTGCCTGTTCTCAATGCGGTGTATGTCAGAGTCTGGGAGTCAAAAATCAGCTCTATCCTCCTACAGAAGAAATTCCTGATATAAAGTCTCAAAAAGAAATATCGGAAGTAACAGAAAATAAAACCCTTATAAGATTTAATTTTGAGAAAATTGATAAAACAAAATTCATTTCTCACCTTGGTCTCATAAGAATCATAGAAAGAGCCGTTAGATTTACCGGCTTACCTGTAGCTTTTTCTCAGGGTTTTAATCCGAAACCTAAAATTGCCCTGGGGCCTCCCCTGTCATCAGGTATAGAAAGCTATAGTGAATGGGGAGACATTGTAATGGCCCGGACGGTAGATACTGAAGTGTTTCATAAGGAAATAAACAGATTTCTCCCGGAAGGTATGAAAGTGCTTAAATGCAGCATTATTCCGTTAAAATCTCCTGCTCTCAATGCAATTATTAAAATCGGAGTTTACACCATAGAGTGTTCTGGAGAAAAAGATAAAATAGAAGATTTTTTGAAACAAGATGAAATACTGTTTAAAAAAGTAAGGAAAAAAGGAACAAAAACTATAGATATAAAACCTCTTATAAAGAAACTGGAGATTAAGAACGTAAATAACAATAAAATCTCTATGGAATTATGGATAAATATGGAAGAAGGAGGAACGATAAAACCACAGGAAGTTATAAAGGTAATGAATGATTCTGGTATAAAATTAAGCATAGAAAACATATGTCGCATAAAATTATTGACTGCTGAAGGGGAAAGCCCAATGGCAAACTATTAAAAAAGGAAAAGATATGATCGAAATTTATAAAACAATTCAGGGTAGACACTCCCAGTTTATAGAAGAATCTCTCAAACATGTCTGGCTCAAAGGGAAAATTCATTCCACTTTTTTTGGCCAGCTATTCTACATTGAAGGGGAAAATCCGTTTACAGTAAATTTTTTGATTGCAATCCAGCATATTCTATCCATACATATGTCTGCTTTCTGGGAAGAATCTCCCGGCAAAGATGATCTTGGGACGCAGTTTATAAAACTTGCAGAGCCTGCTTATGGCTCATGGATAAATATGGTCAATCCTGCGGAAAAGGAAATCCAGTATGTCTGCAACTGTACAAATGTAACTCAGGACTTTATAAAAGCAGCTCTTGATGAGGAAGAAAGACCGAGAATTGATATGGAAGACAATCAACTGCTTATATTATGTCAGATACCTGTAGTAGAAGCTTCAGGAAAACATATGGACTTCTACAGCACAATTCCTCTTGGAATCCTGATAAACGGTCAGTATATTATTACCGTATCTTTAAGGGAAAACCCGATACTTAAAAGTTTTATAGAAGGAAAAGTGAAAACCTTCTATAGCTTTAAGAGAACAAGATTTCTTTTTCAAATTCTATACAAAATCTCAATCTATTATCTTCAATATCTGAGAAATATAGATAAAATAAGTGACAAAATAGAAAAGGAATTACATAAATCTCTCAGGAACCAGGAATTAGTAGATCTGTTCAGCCTTGAAAAATCACTTGTATATTTTTCAACTTCATTGAAGGGCAACGAAATGGTTCTTGAAAAAATCCTGAAATTTAAATTTCCTCAGATAAAAATGTACGAAGATGACAGAGATCTTCTGGAAGATGTTATTACAGAAATAAAACAGGCTATAGATATGACAAATATATACACTAACATATTGAGCGGAACAAGAGGAGCCTATGCATCAATAATTTCCAATAACCTGAATATTGTCATGAAATTTCTCACATCAATTACCATTATACTGGCAATACCGACTATGATTTCCAGTTTTTTCGGAATGAATGTAGGAGTACCTCTTGCAAATCATCCCAACGCCTTCATTATAATTTTCATAGTAGCTCTCATATTTTCATTAATATGGGGGTATATTTTAATGAAAAAAGGGATGTTGTAGGGACTGTAAGAATAGTGAGTGGTGAGTAATGAGTAGTGAGTGGATAATTCATTGTGACATTGTCAAGTTAAGATAAAGTAAATTATACCTTCTAAAGAAGAAGGAATTTTGTCATACAATTACGAAGTATAAAAGAAAAAATAAGACAGGTGATTTATAAATGAATGGTATAAAAATGTCCACTCACTACTCACTACTCACTATTTTAACTAAACTGTAACGGAGATATAAAAAGTTCTGATGACAAAAGAGATACTGGTTAATATAGATAAAATGGAAAATAGAGTTGCCATCCTTGAAGACGGAGAACTTTCTGAGATACATATTTCCAGAGAGGAAAGGATTGTAGGAAGTATATATAAAGGAAGAGTGACAAATGTCCTGGAAGGAATGCAGGCAGCATTTATAGATATAGGTCTGGAAAAAAATGCTTTTCTTTGCCTTGAAGATGCCATATCAAATGTAAGTCATGATGATGAAGATTTACTTGAAGAAGTTAAAGAAATATCAATAAAAGATGTACTGAAACCAAATCAGGAAATACTTGTACAGATAATTAAAGAACCTATAGGTACAAAAGGCCCCAGAGTATCAGCTCATATAACACTTCCGGGAAGATTTCTCGTATTGCTCCCTATGGCAAACTATACAGGAGTATCAAGAAGAATAGAATGTCAGGCAGAAAGAGAAAGAGTAAAAAAAATCGTATCCAATATAAAACCTGATAATATAGGGGTTATCATAAGGACTGTTGCCGAAGGAAAAGAAGAAGAAGATTTTAAAAGAGACCTTGATTGTCTTCTGAAATTATGGGGAAGAATCAGAGAAAAAAGCAATCAAAGTCTATCTCCTCTATGTATACACCAGGATTTGAGCCTTGTCTATAAAATCATAAGAGATGTACTTGATAGCAATACAGAGCGCTTTATTATTGACTCCAAAGAAGAATATAACAAAATCAAAGAACTGGTGGAAGTACTGTCACCAAATCTTAAATCTAAAATAAAACTTTATACAGGTAAAAGAGCGCTTTTTGACATCTATGGACTGGAAAAAAAGATAGAAGATGCTACAAAAAGCAAAATATGGCTGGGTTCAGGAGGATACATAATAATAGAAAAGACAGAAGCTCTGACAGTCATAGATGTAAATACAGGTAAATTTGTTGGTTCAAAAAGTCTTGAAGATACAATATTGAAAACAAACCTTGAAGCAGCAGAAAAAATAGCCAGAGAAATAAGATTGAGAGATATAGGAGGTATTGTAATAATAGATTTCATAGATATGGAAAATATATCCCACAGAAATCTTATATTAAAAGAATTAACAGAAGCAGTAAAAAAAGACAGAACTAAAACCAATGTAATAGAAATGACCGGTCTGGGACTCGTGGAAATTACAAGGAAAAGGATTTCTCAGGATCTGGATAATGTATTAAAAGAACCATGCCCTTACTGCAAAGGAGAAGGTAAAATGCTTTCCCCTAAAAGCATAAGTATAAAGGTTGAAAGAGAAATCAGAAGGCAAAATCTGGAAAACAGAGGAGATGCCGTTAAAGTAGTCGTAAACCCTGAAGTGGGTATGCTCCTCCTTGGCTGGGAAGGAGAAAGAATAGAACAATTACAAAAAGAAGTTGAAAAACAAATTTATTTATATATAAATGAAAATCAACATATAAAAAAATATCATATTCAATTCGGAACAATAGAAAAAATAAAAGAAGAATGTTCTATACCTGAAGAAGGAGAAGAGATAGAAGTAGAAATAGAAGATACACATCTATTAAACTTCCAGAATGGCACGACATGCGTAAAAGGTCATATAATACAGGTAACAGGGGGAGGAAATTTGAAAGGGAAAAAAGCAAAAATTAAAATAACTAAAGTATTGCCTTACTTCTCAAAAGCAGTTTTATCTTGACAAGTTTAATGTTAATATGATATTATCATACTTTAAAAGACATGACCGGAGCGGTCACAGGCAGTTTGAGAATTTACTTTCAGTCAATTCTCAAATTTCCATCATTTTCACATAAAACTTTAGGGATAAAAGAACGGAGGAAATTAAAGTGGAGTACGCTGTCATAGAAACAGGTGGAAAACAATTTAAAGTACATCCTGGAGATGTCCTTAATATAGAGAAACTTGAGAAACAGATAGGTGATAAAGTTACCTTCGATAAAGTACTGCTCTATACAAAAGATAGTGAATCAAAAGTAGGAAGACCTTATGTAGAAAATATTACTGTACATGCAGAAGTTGTTGAGCAACTGAGAGGCAAAAAAATTATAGTCTTCAGATACAAGGCTAAAAAGAGAATCAGAAGAAAACAGGGACATCGTCAGTATTATACAAGAGTAAAAATAGAGAACATTGCAGCATAAATGTTGCATGTAAAGATTTACAGGGATAAAAATAAACAGATTAGAAGTTACGAAGCAAGTGGGCATTGTGAGTTTGAAGAAAAAGGGAAAGACATAGTCTGTTCAGGTGCTTCCACTTTGCTTCAGGTTTCTATTCTCGGAATGAATAAATACTGTAATATAGAACCTGAAGTTAACATATTGGAAGGAAATTTAATCTGTATTATTCCTGAAGCGAAAGATACTCTCATAGAAAGAGACGTTCAGGCCATACTGGAAACAATGGTTATAGGCCTGATGGAAATAGAAAGACAGTATCCTGAGTATATTAAAGTGATGCAGCTCTAGATGAGGAGAGAATTATGTTATCTCAAAGATTTCTGGAAGAGCTTCTAATTTTAACAGTGAAAAGGGTGGTTAATGTGTCAGAAAAAAATTCATCTGTAGAAATACAGGGAGAAGAGAGCAAACATATTAAAGAAAACGAAGAAGATGAATTTTCTTTAAGCACGATGTTCGGTATGGCATTAATAGGTGCAGCAACATCGGCTACTCTTTATTACATTTATACACAGTTAAGCAAAGAAACAAAAGCCTCATTGAAGGATATAGTCATAGGCAGCGTTACAAAAAAACTCGTAAGCTTAACATGTGAAGAAAAAAACTCTAAATGAAATTTTATATAATAGCAATATGTTCGTTGATACTAGATCAACTGACTAAATTTTTGATTCTCAATAAATTTTCCAGTTTACCTCCGGGTTATTCTGTGAAAATAATAGGTGATTTTTTTGTACTGACACTTGTGAGAAATGAAGGCACAGCCTTCGGAATGAAATTAATAACATCACCGTGGCCTGTTCTTGTATCTACTTTATTTGTTTTCGGCCTCCTTACATATTATGTAATAAATAAATGTAAAGAGCCTTTTTTAGTGTACGGACTTTCCCTTATTCTCGGAGGAGCAGTCGGTAATCTGATTGACAGGTTCAGATTTGGCTCTGTAATAGATTTTCTTCATTTTAATTTCTGGCCTGTATTTAATGTAGCCGATATAGCAATTACTGTAGGCGTTGGCCTTATAATAATCAATCTCCTCTTTTATTCCAGGGAAAAAAAAACGAATCAAATAGAACTTGAACATGCCGGATAAAGTGGAGTGGTTTCATGCACAGAATATTATTCACGTTAAAGATTCCCTATATAGGCCCTCTGGATATTTATACCTATGGAGTAGTAATGGTAATAGGATTTATTATTGCACTTACATGGGCACTGAAATATTCAAAACCAAAAGATATAAAACCGGAAGAAGTAATGGATTTCAGTATATATCTCCTCATAAGCGGTATAATAGGTGCAAGACTCATACATGTACTTATAAACTATCATGAATACAGTCTGTCAGATCCTCTTACAATAATCAATCTGCGCAAAGGAGGACTTGCCTGGTATGGCGCTCTAATTGGTGCCATAGCAGGAGGTTTCATTTATTCTAAAGTATCTAAAATATCTTTCTGGAAACTGGCCGATATGGTATCTGCTCCATCAATGGTAGGGCTTGCAATAGGGAGAATTGGCTGTTTTTTAAACGGGTGCTGTTACGGGAAACCTACAGATCTTCCGTGTGGAGTGGAGTTTCCTGAAACATATCCGCCTGGAATTCCGCGTCATCCGACTCAAATATATGAATCGCTGCTGGATCTGGTAGTTTTTTATATACTTCATAAAATTATAGATAAAAAGAAAAAGTTTTATGGAGAAACCTTCTGTTATTTTATAGGCCTTTATTCACTTGTAAGATTTATAGTGGAATTTTTCAGGGAAACCTTTTCTTCCATACCTCCTGTAATGGGACTGACTGTAGCACAACTAACAGGTATAGGTCTCATTATTATAATAACGATAATAGGCATAAAAATATCAACATTACAGTCATGTAAGATAAAGTCACATAAGAAAAACATATCGGAATCTTTGAAAAAAAATCCTGTCAAAGAAAGCCCCGGTATTGAAGACGAAGATATAATGATATGTAAAAATGTGAAGGGTGAAGGGTAAAAGTGATATTTACCATGCATCACGCATTACGTATTACGCATGATGAATACATATAACTTCAAAATATCCCACAATATAAAAAAAGAACGTATAGATATTTTTCTGTCCAGAGAACTATCCATCACAAGAACAAATGCCCGAAATCTTATAAATTCGGGATATATTCTATTAAACGGCAAAGAGGCAAAACCTTCGGCTCAGGTAAGGATGAATGATGAAATTAATGCTTATATGCCGGAAGTAAAAGAAGTAGGATTAATACCTCAGGAAATATCTCTGGACATAATCTTTCAGGACAAACATGTAATTGTAATAAATAAACCTGCCGGTCTTGTAGTCCATCCTGCAAAAGGCCATCAGGATAATACCCTTGTAAATGCAGTATTGTTTCACTGTCATGATTTACAGGGTATACAGGGTGAGTTAAGGCCCGGCATAGTCCATCGCCTGGATAAAGACACATCAGGTGTAATGGTAATAGCAAAAAATGAAGAGGCCCATCATTCTCTGGCAGAACAGATAAAAGACAGAAAGGTTTCAAAAGAGTATATGGCCATTGTAAAAGGAATTCCCTCTCCTCCCAAAGGTATGATAAATGCCCCCATAGGAAGACACCCTGTACACAGAAAAAAAATGGCTGTCGTAGAATGCGGGAAAAAAGCCATTACCCGTTATACAGTAGAAAAGGAATTTGCCGGTTTTTCTCTTTTAAAGGTAAAACTTCTCACAGGAAGAACACATCAGATAAGGGTACATCTGACTCATATAGGATTTCCCATACTCGGCGATCCTGTTTACGGGAGACAAAAAAATGCTTTTGGCCTGACCAGACAGGCTCTTCATGCAAGTAAATTCGGTTTTACCCACCCTGCCACGAAAGAATGGGTGGAATTCACTGCACCCCTGGCAGAAGATATGAAAAATATTTTAGAGTTACTCGGAAATAGTGAGTAGTGAGTAGTGAGTCGTGAATAGTTAGTAGGTGCGAACCACTGTGTTCGCCCGGTACCGTTGAAAATACGCATTACAAACCACCTGTCACGCATCACGCATCACGCATAATGAAAGGAATAGATCATGGAAAAAGAACCTGAAAAATTCAAATTCGAATTATTATATAAAAGCACTGAAAACAGCGCCCGTCTGGGTAAATTAACAACACCCCACGGAACAATAGAAACACCGGTTTTTATGCCTGTAGGCACTCAGGCCACGGTAAAAGCCCTTACATCACAGGAACTCTTAGATATGAATGTTTCAATTATACTCGGAAATACTTACCATCTTTATCTTCAGCCCGGCCTTGACATAATATCTGCCGGAGGAGGACTTCATAAATTTATGGACTGGCATGGCCCCATACTTACAGATAGTGGCGGATTTCAGGTGTTCAGCCTTCAGGACTTACGGGATATAACAGAAGAAGGTGTTCTGTTCCGTTCCCATCTGGATGGTTCAAGCCATTATTTTACACCTGAAAAGGTAGTTGAAATACAAAAAGTTCTCGGCTCTGATATTATGATGCCTTTAGATGAATGTATTCCCTATCCATGTGATTATAAACATGCGGAAAAAGCTTTGAGACTTACTACAAAATGGGCGAAAATATGTAAAGAAAGTGTGCCGGAAGATTCTCTTCAAACACTCTTCGGTATAGTTCAGGGAGGTATGTATAAAGATCTGAGAAAACGATCTGCCATGGAACTTATGGAAATAGATTTTAAAGGTTATTCCATAGGAGGGCTCAGTGTGGGAGAACCGAAAGATATAATGCTTGATGTACTTGAACATACTGTTCCCCTTCTTCCCGAACATAAACCCCGTTATCTTATGGGAGTGGGAACACCTGAAGATTTCTTTTACTGTGTGGAAAGAGGTATTGATATGTTTGACTGCGTTTTTCCGACAAGAATAGCAAGAAATGGAAGTGCCTTTACAGGAGAAGGAAAAATAAATATAAAGAATGAAAAATTTAATAAAGATCAGACACCTCTTGAGGAAGGCTGTACATGTTACACCTGCACACACCATACAAAATCTTATTTGAGACATCTATTTAAAGCAGATGAAATACTGGGACCGAGGCTTATGACCTATCATAATGTGCATTTTATTATGGAACTTATGAAAAAAATAAGAAATTCTATAAAAGAAGGAACTTTTAATAAATATAAAGAGAATTTTCTTGAGAAATATCAGAATAAGTAATGCAGAAAACTAATAAAGTAACGGGAAATCCGTTACTTTATTAGTTACACCTGTATTTTATAATTTTTCAACCGTTTTTTATTCTGTTTTCTCCTTAATAACTTCTTCTTTACCGGTATTCTCATCGGTTTTCTCCTCAGTTACATTTTTACCGGTTTGTTCTTCAATAAATTTTATCAAATCTTCTATATTAGCCAGAAGTACATGCTCTCTCTTTACAGAATCGCCTTTAATGGCTGCCTCCTTATATTCAACAAGTTTATCATATAAAAGAGATACATCCTTTTGAACATGTTCATCTTTGCTATCAATAAGTTTTTTCAATTCTTTTGTTTCTTCCTCCATAAACTGCCTCAATTCAGTTGCCTTTTCAGGACACGGAATTTCACTCAGCTCATCATTTAATTCCTTTATTCTATCCATAAGACGATCATAAAGTTCCTCCATACAGGAAATCCCTGTAAGATTTGGCATTACATTGACAGGGTCTCCATGGCGGGCAAATGAAGCAGACAGACTCAATAAAAAGAATAATAAAGTCAAAATTAAAAATTTCTTCACCTTTCTTCTCCTTTCCAGATAATTATAAAATACAGGTTTTATTTAATTTCTATAAATCAAAATATTTTCCTTCTCTTCAGTAATCATTGTGATAACAATAAAGATATGATAAAATAATTTCTACAGTGAAAATGGGAATAAAAAGGTTCTGGAAATTCAACAATAATCCCGGCGAATTTCAGATATTCTGCACACATATAAAAAGGAGATTTTTAATGAAAGAATATAAAATAAAACTAGGTGAAGTACCTGCGCTCATAGTGCACAGAAAGAGCATAGAAAAAGCGGCAGAAAAAGGTACAATTCTTTTCTATCATGGTCTTAAAGCATGTAAAGAAACTAATATGAAGGAACTTGCAAGTCTTGCAGAGAGAGGATTTCTTGCTGCAGGCATAGATAATATTGGACATGGAGAAAGAGCATACAGTGATTTTGAAGAAAGAATGAAAAAAAATAATTCTTTTGAAGAAACTTTTCTCTCTATGGTTCAAGGGACTGCAGAAGAAATTCCTGCTGTAATCGATGAACTTGTTAAAAAAGGACTTGCAGATCCTGAAAAAATAGGTGTCTGCGGTATTTCTATGGGAGGCTACATAACCTATGGTTCGATTCTCTATGAAAAAAGAATAAAGGCAATAGCACCTGTTCTTGGCTCTCCTAAATGGAAATCTTCCATCAATTCAAGTCCGCAGAATCATCCGGAAAAATTTTATCCCGTAGCACTGCTTGCCCAGAACGCCGGGCAGGACAGCTGTGTTCCGTCGCAGTTTGCCAGAGATTTTCACGAAGTGCTTATTCCCTACTATAAAAAATCTCCTGAAAGAATTTCTTATATTGAATATCCACAGTCAAATCATTTTATGATCGAAGAAGAATGGAACGAGCTGTGGGAAAATGTAATTGTCTGGTTTGAAAAATTTCTCAATTGATGAATAATATTTTATAGTTTATTTCAGTGACCGGTCTGCTCACCGGTCACTGCTCACTGTTTTCACTCTTCCGTCCTGACCATTTTCTCAGGTCTTACGACAGAAGAAAATTCTTCTTCTGTAAGAAATCCAAGTTCAACACAGGCTTCCTTTAACGTTTTTCCTTCATTATAAGCCTTGAGAGCAATCTGTGCCGCCCTGTCATAACCTATAACAGGTGAAAGAGCTGTGACAAGCATAAGGGAATTATTTAAATAAGTGTCAATTTTCTCTTTATTTGCCTTAAGACCTCTTATACAGTAATCAGTAAACTTTCTGCAGCAGTCAGTAAGAAGTCTTATAGAATGTAATAGATTATAGATAATTACAGGTTTAAATACATTCAGTTCAAAATTACCCTGACTCGCTGCCACTGTTATAGCAGTATCATTTCCTATTACCTGAGCACATACCATAGTTAAGGCTTCGCACTGTGTCGGGTTTACCTTACCGGGCATGATGGAAGAGCCCGGTTCATTTGGCGGGAGTATGAGTTCAGAAAGTCCGCATCTGGGACCGGAGCCGAGCCAGCGGATATCATTTGCCAGTTTCATTAAAGAACATGCTGTGGTTTTTAAAGCTCCACTGGTCATAACAAGAGGATCATGACAGGAAAGGGCAGAAAATTTATTCTTTGCAGGAACAAAAGGGAGATAAGTAAAATGTGAAATTTTTCTAGCCACTCTTGAAGAAAATTCAGGGTGGGTATTGACTCCTGTTCCTACAGCAGTACCGCCTATGGCAAGTTCATATATATCTGGCAGTGTTTCCTTAATCCGTTCTATATCCTGTTCAAGCTGTGACACATAAGAGGAAAATTCCTGTCCTAAAGTCAAAGGTACTGCGTCCATAAGATGGGTTCTTCCGATTTTTATAATATGCTCAAATTCTTTTGACTTTTCAGAAAGATCGTCTACAAGATACATTAAAGACGGTATAAGTCTGTTAAAAATCTCTTCTCCTGCAGCAATGTGCATAGCAGAAGGGAAGGTATCATTTGAAGACTGCCCCATATTCACATCATCATTCGGATGGACAGGTTTTTTACTTCCCATTACCCCTCCTGCTATTTCTATTGCTCTGTTAGAAATAACTTCATTTATATTCATATTCGTCTGAGTTCCACTCCCTGTCTGCCAGATACTCAGAGGGAAATGGTCATTCAGTTTTCCTTCAATTACTTCCTGTGATGCCTGAATAATAAGGCTGGCTTTTTCCTCCGAAAGTTTACCGAGTTCCAGATTAGCCTGTGCACAGGCGCATTTTAAAATACCGAAGGCCCTTATTAATTCCGCCGGTATAATATCATAACCTGCAGGGAAATGTACAATTGCCCTCTGTGTCTGTGATCCCCAGTATTTATCGGAAGGAACGTCTATGGAACCCATAGTGTCATATTCAATACGGGTAGAGTTTTTATTGTGTGCCATTTTTATTACCTCCTCACAGTTTATCAGGAATAATCTCATCATATCTTGTTTCGTAATAGAATGCAATACCTGTAATCAGAGCTATTTCCTTAAAAATATTTTTACTCTCTTTTATCAATAATTTTAAATATAATAATACCGGTAAAAGTCATATGAACATATATCAACAGATTTATCAAAATAAGACATAACTTGGCCAGACCGGTTAATGGTATAATATCGTTGTTATTTCCTGTAATACAGGATGTAATAAAATAGAGAATATCTATAAATACATATGATCTATGTTCAAATTTTATAAAATTATTATATACTCCTGATAAAGAAAATATGATAAGTGTAAAAGATAACAGAGATGACAGAAAATAAATCACTGCCATTATCATATCAATCTTTGTAGGACGATAGTCTCTGGCGAATATCTTTTTTGTCAGTAATAAAAAATTCGGAGTAATGAGAATAAAATAAAAGACTAAAGATATTATTCCTATAACAGTATAATAACTTCTTCCCTTCAGATAAGGCATGATATGTTTAACATGATTATAAAAGAGTGTACTATAATAAAGCCGGCATTCTAAAGGAACAAAAATATATAATAATACACCGAGAACACATAAAAAAAATACGGATAATAAAATTATAGTTTTATTAAAAGAATTTTGTTTCTGTTTTTTAGATTTTCTTGCCATATTTAATTAGAAATATTCAAGAAAAAACTTTATTAACCTTTTATCTGTAAAAAAATTACTATATTTCGCTCCAATGGAACAGGCTCCTATAAGATATTATATAGTGTATTTCATAGCATATTATAATTTACTGAGATAAGCATAAATAATACATATATGCTTCTCGTGACGCGTAACGCGTAACGGGAGGAAAACGTTTATTACATGCTTATGCTCAGGTCAGTAAATAATTCGTAATGCGTAAAGCGTGATGCGTAATGGGTTATTATCTCTTCGCATCACGCATCATGCTTTACGCATTACGAGATCATTAATTATAGATTGTTGTGAAACTAACTATAATTTATGTTAACCATAGAACATACTAATACGTCTAATAAAAAAAACACAAAGGAGGCTCAATGTTATGAAGAGAATAAAAAAGGGTCTTATTCTATCATCAATTGTATTACTCACTCTTTTTATGTTATCCCAGATAAGCATATCTTTCAGAGACAACTGTTTTGTCTCGAAAGTTTTCTCTGCCGCCATACACCAATTAAAGGTATATGTAGACGGAAAAGAAACAGACCTTGTCTGTGAAGAGCAGAAAGATCTTTATATGTTACCTTTATCTCTTCCTTTCAAAGAAGGGGAAAATAAATGGGAAATCACTATCAATTATGATAAAGAGGGTAAAAAAGTTGATCTTATAAGACAGTATCATGGTCCTGAAGATCTGCTTAAAACAAGAGGAGAAGATGGTAAAGTTACCTGCGTATGGTGTGACGGAGACAAGAAATGCCATTACTGCAGCCCTGTGGGGTCAGGCAATTCTTCTTCCATGGAAGGAGAAAGATGTGGAGTATGTCTTGGCAGCGGCAAATGTTCCGCCTGCGACGGTACTGGTAAAACCTGGTAAACATTTATCTAAAAAAACCGAAGATTACACTCTCTGTAGCTGATAGGCTTAAGGGGAGATGAATTCGGAGTCCTCGAAATATTGACCGAAGTAAATTTATGGGTATAATAATATTATCAGGTCAGGGCTGCATTCTGTGGGTAAAGCCCCATTAAGCCCCGCCATTGTGAGGGCTTAATGGAGTAAGCAGTCAACCTGGAATAGGTATTTCCTTTATCAATATAATTACTGACCTGAGCATAAGTATGTAATAAATGTTTAACTCTCGTGACGCGTTACGCGTTATGAGAGTTAAATATGCATTATTTATAATCACATCAGTAATATAGAAAAAAGGAGTGGGATATCTGAGTAAACAAAAAAGTGAAGCAATTAAATTCGATATAGAAACAAAAAGAGAAAAACTTTTATCAAATCTTATGATTGGAGGCATTGTAATGGGAATTCTTATAATGTATGCTGGCTTAGACGGAAAACATGGCCGGTATTATCCCAGCATAATAATAACAGGTTTTTTTATTACAGTTGTATCTCTTATTGTGTTCAGTTTACTCAGATATTTTACAGATGATTATTTAATGATAGATCCTGCCGGAGAATATATTATAGAATATAATAATTTCTTCTTATGGAAAAATACATCTGTTTACTGCCCTTTCAAAGAAGTAATACATGTAGAACTGGAAAGTAAGACCAGAATAGAAAATTCAAAGAACTCCAGCAGAGCTTATACTGATTTTTTCCTTCACCTTGCAATAAAAAAGGGGGCAAAAACATATGTAAAAAAAGTTTCCATGCCTGAGAGTCCAGGTTATCAATTCAATGAAGATCTGTCGTGGTTGAGAGACAAAGCCTTTCATATTGCTGAAACAATAGGGTGTGACATAGTATATACCAATAGAATTCCGCTGGAAGAAAGACTAAAGCCGAAAAAAGAAATTGCATTAAAAACATATAACCCGGTTACAACAGACCGGCCTTCTGCAAAGAATATAGACAGTGATTTTACGTATATAGAATAAGAAAAAATCTGCCCGTCATGCAGAGAAAAAACAACAGAAAAAATAAATACTTTTACCGATGCGAGAAAGATTTTATATAAAAAAATATATTATGCTCATTGCTAACTTTAGTAAAAATGAATTACATGCACTGCACGCATAACACGTTACGAAGCATTTTATAATCTATAATCAGGAGGTTCAAATTATGAAATTAAACAGAAAAATCATAGGTATGATTCATATCGACCCTTTACCGGGAACACCAAAATATGGCGGTAATTTTACATCCATTATAAAAAAAGCAAAAGAAGAGGCGGCAATGTACAGAGACGGAGGAGTAGATATGATTGCCATTGAAAATATGCATGATGTGCCCTATTTAAAACAGTATGTCGGTCCGGAAATTGTGTCAGCCATGTCTGTAACAGGTTATGAAGTAAAAAGCACTTCAGGCCTTCCCTGCGGTATACAGATACTGGCAGGAGCGAATAAGGAAGCTCTTTCTGCAGCCCTTGCAGGGGGACTGGATTTTGTCAGAGCAGAAGGTTTTGTATTTTCTCATATAGCAGATGAAGGGTTTATAGACGGATGTGCAGGAGAATTACTGCGCTATAGAAAACAGATAGGAGCAGACCATATAAAAATTTTCACAGATATAAAGAAAAAACACTCTTCCCATGCCATAACTTCTGATGTAAATATAGGAGAAACTGCCCATGCAGCAGAATTTTTCCTGAGTGACGGAGTTATAGTGACGGGAACCTCAACTGGCTCTCCTGCAGACCTGGAAGAACTCATGCAGGTTAAAGAAAGTGTCAAAATTCCTGTTCTCGTAGGCTCCGGTGTAACTGTAGAAAATCTTAAGTTCTATCTGGACATAGCAGACGGACTTATAGTAGGTTCCTACTTCAAATATGACGGTCACTGGAGTAAAGGAGTAGAATTTAAAAAGGTTAAAGAATTTATGGATAAGGTTAATAAGATTCGTAATGCGTGATGCGTAATGCGTAATGCGTAATGGGTGATGCGTTAAATAAAGTTGAGAGTTGAATGTTGAGTATTGAGAGTTTAGCACCAGACTCTCAACTATAAACCTTAAACTATAAACTCTATTCACTGTTCACTACTCACTTTTCACTACTCACGACTCATTAAAATTCCCATAAATCCTTTAATTCCACGGCATAAGGTATAGCTTTCTGTCCTCCTCTGGCTCTGCATTTAAGACCTGCCACAAGAGAGGCAAATTTCAGATTTGTAGGAACATCATATCCCAGAGTAAGGCCAAAAGCAAAGGTTCCGTGAAATACATCACCTGCACCTGTAGTATCTGCTACATGTTCTATGGTATAAGCATTCTGACAGACAAAATCTCTGCCGTCCCATGCAATAGAACCACCTTCTCCCATAGTTGCAACTAAAAGATCTGAATGATAAAAATTCCATAATGTCTTCAACCCCTGTTCAACATCTTTCTCGCCCGTATATTCAGAAAGATATCCTGCCGGCACTATATGATGGGTGCCCTTTGCAAAAAGTTCATCATTATACGGATTGTTCCGTTCAATATCAGTAACTACGGGTATACCATTTTCCCTGGCCAGAGAAGCAGCAAATACAGAGGCTTTCCCATGGTAATTATCCATCATAATAACTTTTGAGGACATTATTAAATCAGAAGGTATATCTTCCGGTTCAAGTAACCTTTTGGTACCGCCGGTAAAAAATATGGATCTTTCACCTGTATCTTCAGTACATGCACAGAAGGATAGAAGAGAGGTTTTCCCGCTGTCTTTAATAAGGCAATTAATATCTATTCCTCCGTCAAAGAGACTTTTTCTTATCATGTCTCCGTAATAATCATCACCGCATATCTCAACAATTGCAGCATGTCCCCCGAGACGGCTTACTGCAGTAAGAGCGGTAGCAATCTGCCCGCCCGGGTGTTCTTCAAAATGGCCCATATGGGATTTGTCTCCCGGCATGGGATAATCCTTAACGGTACCTATAAGATCCCAGGCGGCACAGCCTATTCCTGTAACATCAAAATTTTTATCCATTATTTTCATAACTGTCTAAACAAGCAGTGGATTGCTCTCCTCAAAGGCACGGAGTTTGTTATTTGCTTTTAAACCGGTGAAAAGACAGTAAAGAACAAAAATATGAAAACCTATGGCAAGAAGGTCAAAAACCATTACATAAAGTAAACCATCAAAAGCATATAA
>CAYSLJ010000003.1:0-34079 GCA_964431735.1 uncultured Synergistia bacterium
CACGATATAGACGTAAATATGATTGGGTTATTTCTTGACAACCCCTTAGTACCGCACCAGGTAAAGTAGTAACCAAAAAATATGGAACATGCTCCTGTCCCTGGCCTGGCTCTGGAGGAAAAGATATGCCGTAGTAAAAGAGAGTTATAAATGATATAGACGCAAAATATTAACAGTCTGCAAAACCAGTTTACCACGTAACAGGATCATATCTTTTCGGGAAGAGTCCGTTCAGGGACAGGTTTTAGAAATGGATACTGACTTATCTGGAGCGGTACTAAGAGCCTATCCGAAAAGTCATCAAATACCTTCCGGTGTGTGAGGCTCTTCCGAAAAATCTATAATCCTCTTGCAAAAAAACTCTTATTACAGACTGCTACGATATTACATTTGTTTAATTTATAAATTACTGTTAATACGGTATATATTTTTCTCCAGAGCCTCACACACCGGAAGGGTGTAGAATAAATATTACTTTTCGGATAGGTTCTAAGCCGGTTAAATGATAAATATTATGATAAAAAATCTACGGAGTATATCCGTAGATTTTTTAGTAACCTCTTTCAAAAGTGAAAAATCTCTATTGAATCATTGTTTTATTTTCATAATAATGTCATAATATGAGAAATAGAATGTCCGGGAAGTATGAATGGTGAGGATATTCTTATATTCTTCAAAAAAAGAAATGCTCTTTCTTTTCTGTAAAAAGAGGAAATTTAAGGTATCAGGAGAAAAAGAGAAAGAAACATCTATATTATTTTCTTTTATCCGGGAAGACTCTGACATTCACCTATAGGAGTAAGTGAAAAGAGATTAGTAGACAGGAGGTAAGGCTTTGCACTGTGTGCATACCAAGATATTATTATGAATTATTCAGTACTGGTAGTTGATGATGAAGATTGTATAAGAGAACTGTGTGAAGATGTCCTTCCTATGTGGGGCTACGAAGTAGACACGGCAGAAGACGGATTCCAGGGGATAGACAAGGCCAAAACAGGGAAATATCATGTAGTTCTTACTGATATAAAAATGCCTGAATGTGACGGTCTAACAGTTCTTGAAAAAGTTAAAGCCTATGACCCTCAGATAGAAATAATTGTAATGACTGCCTATGGCACAATAGAAACAGCTGTCAATGCTATGAAAAAAGGTGCCTATGACTTTATTATGAAACCACTTTCCCTGAATCAAATGCAGGCAGTTCTGAGTAAATGTGTTGAAAAAATCGAACTGACATCGAAAAATAAAGAACTCACCGAATTAAACAGAAGATTACGTGAATTAAACGAAATGAAAGAAAAATTCATCACTATTACAAGTCATGAACTCAGAACACCTGTATGCAGCATAACAGGATTTGTGGAACTTATAAAATACAGCCTGTCCGGTATACTTGAAGATAAACCTGAAACACTGCTCTCTGAACTGGAAACAATAGTAAAAGGACTTGCAGATATAGTAAGTGATATGCATGATCTGGCAGCTATGGATCTGGGAGGCTTTAAACTTACAAAAGAAAATTTAAATCTTGTAGATATAGCACAACATGTAAAAAATGAATTTTTCCCTATATTAAAAGACAGGCAACTTCCTATAGAAATACATTCTGTTGACGTTTTAAATTATAAAGGTGATAAAAGACGAATAAGACAGGCTCTGAGAGAACTGGTTCAAAATTCGGTAAAATTCACTCCCGATAAAGGCAAAATAGATATAGTATTATCACAGGAAAACAACAGGATAATAATTTCCGTAAAAGATACCGGCATAGGTATTCCTCCTGACAGAATAGATACTATTTTTGAGAGATTCTATGAAGTTCAGGACTCTACACTCCATTCATCTTCTGACACTGCTTTTATGGGCGGAGGTCTGGGAGTAGGACTCTCTCTGGTAAAAGAAATAGTGATTTCTCATGGAGGGACAGTATCTGTTACAAGTCAGAGCGGTAAAGGTTCTACATTTACTATGGAATTGCCATGTGAAGAAGTTTAGCTATACTCTGGATCTCAGTAATAATAACGTTAAATATACAACTGATTTATTACTGCCCCGGGGTTACAGGTACCGGGTTTTGGGTGTGAGGTTATGAAGATAAAACCTGAACCCCAAAACTTGAAACCTGAAACACAAAAATTGAAGAGATTATTTCTTTACAGTCCCTAAACTTAAAATTATGATATCCATCAGAGGAGCCAGACAGCATAACCTGAAAGGAATAAATCTGGATATACCCGATTATTCCCTCACAATCATAACAGGAGTAAGCGGTTCAGGGAAATCCAGTCTTGCTTTTGATACAATATATGCAGAAGGTCAGAGACGATATATTGAATCTTTTTCCTCCTATGCAAGACAGTTCCTTGAACAACTAGAAAAACCCGATGTAGATTCCATAGAAGGACTTTCTCCGTCCATATCTATCGATCAAAGGACAGGAGGAGTCAACGCCAGATCTACAGTCGGAACAATTACGGAATGTTATGATTATTTGAGACTTCTTTTTGCAAGATGTGGTACCCCGTACTGTCCTTTCTGTAATATTATAATAGAACCTCAGTCTGTAGAAAAAATATCAGATTCTATAACTTCTATGAAAGAAGGCACAAAGATACAACTTTTAGCTCCTTTAGTAAGAAGCAGAAAAGGAGAATACAGAGAACTGCTTCATGATCTTGGTTCAGAAGGGTTTTCCAAAGTAAGAATAAACGGCGAAATACATGACCTTTCAGAAGATATAAATCTGGCAAGATATAAAGTCCATAACATAGAAGTAGTAGTAGACAGACTCAAAATAAAAAAAGACATGGGAAATCGTTTTATAAATTCCTTAAATCTTGCCATTGACAGAGGGAGCGGAACTATCATAGTAGATATAGAAGGAGAAAAAGAACTGCTCTTCAGCACGAAACTTGCCTGCCCGAACTGCAGTTATTCCCTTGATGAACTGGAACCTGTAATGTTTTCTTTCAACAGCCCCAGAGGCGCCTGTCCTGATTGTTCAGGACTTGGCATAAAAAAGAAAATTGATCTATCCCTTCTCATTCAGAATAAAGAACTGTGTATATCGGACGGTGCCATACCGGTTTTACAGATAAGAAATTCAGTTTTCATGACTTTACTTAAAAAAGTGGAAGCAATCTGTTCAATGACGGATTTCAATATAAATACACCGTTATCAACAATAGATGACTCAATAATTAATCTAATCCTTTACGGCTCATCCGATAAATCTATAAATATGACCTATAGATTCGGTAAAAAAAAGGGAATAATAGAATATAAAACTAAATTTGACGGTATTGTAAATTATCTTGAAGCCATTTATTCTGATAAACATTTTGAAGCCATTCATGAATATATAGAAAACATTATGATTGATAGTCCATGCGAAACATGCAAAGGAATGAGGCTCAAAGCAGAAAGCCTTTCCGTAAAGCTCTGCAGTAAATCTATAGGAGAAGTCTCTAACATGAGTCTCAAAGATTTATATAAATTTCTTTCACATTTAACATTTAACAACGGTAAAGAGCCTGTGGGAAGAGTTATATTGAAAGAAATAAATACAAGGCTGGAATTTCTGCTGAGACTCGGTGTTTCCTATCTGTCTCTCGACAGAAGAGTATCAACCCTGGCAGGAGGGGAAGTGCAGAGAATAAGACTTGCCACACAGATAAGTTCCGGTCTTACAGGTGTCCTTTATATACTGGATGAACCAACAGTGGGACTCCATCAGAGAGATAATGAATATTTAATAAATATACTGGAAGAACTCAGAGACACAGGCAATACCATAATAGTAGTGGAACATGACGAAGCAATTATGAGAAAAGCCGATTACATCGTAGATCTCGGTCCCGGAGCAGGTGTCACAGGAGGGCATGTAGTTTATGAAGGTACTTCACATAATATAACAGGAACGGAATCCCTTACAGGCCGATATCTATCAGGACAAATTTCCATACCATGTCCTGTGAGAAAGAGCTCTCATGGAGCAAAAACCATTACAGTAAAAGGTGCCTGTGCAAATAACCTGAAACATATAGATGTAACCTTTTATTGCGGATTATTTAACTGTGTAACAGGCGTTTCCGGCTCAGGGAAAAGCACTCTTGTAAATGATATACTATATCCTGCCATAGCCAGAATTCTCTACAGAACAAAGGCAGACCCCGGCAGGCATGACTGCATAACAGGCACAGAACATATAGATAAAGTAGTAATGGTAGATCAGAGTCCTATAGGGAGGTCTCCCAGATCCAATCCTGCCACCTATACCGATATATTCACTCATATAAGGGATGTTTTTGCTATGACACAGAAAGCAAGACTCAGGGGATATAAAAAAGGGCGGTTCAGTTTCAATGTAAAGGGAGGAAGATGTGAAAAATGTCAGGGTTCCGGACATATCAGCATAGAGATGAGTTTTCTGCCCGATCTATACATAACATGCGATGAATGCAGGGGAAAAAGATATAATTCGGAAACACTGGAGATTGAATATAAAGGGAAAAACATATTTCACGTACTTGAAATGACAGTAACGGAAGCCTTTGAATTTTTTGATGGTTTCCCGAAAATACGCAGACTTCTGGAAACTCTGAAGAACGTCGGACTTGGTTATATACAACTGGGTCAACCTGCAACATTTCTTTCAGGAGGGGAAGCACAGAGGATAAAACTTTCTGCTGAACTTTCAAAGAAAAGTACGGGGAAAACCCTTTATATACTGGATGAACCTACGACAGGTCTTCATTTCCATGATACAGCACAGTTATTAAAGGTACTTAAGGAATTAAAAAATATGGGAAATACAATTATTGTAATAGAACATAATATGGATGTGATAAAATCGGCAGATTATATTATAGATCTGGGACCTGAAGGCGGAGAGGACGGCGGGTATGTTGTTACAACAGGAACACCGGAAGAGATAGCAGGAGAGGGAAAATCTCATACAGGGAAATTTTTGAGCCAGATTCTCAGGAGGTGATTTTTATGAGGTGTAATAAATGCGGTGAAGTAATATCTGATTTTTCCGATATATGTTACAACTGTAATAAATCCAATATTACGACACAACTTGATGTGAATAAAGAAATAAAAGATCCCGACTTTTCTCCAGAGAATGAAACATGTATTCTGGAACAGAATAAATACAGCAGTGCAAATAAAATAGAAATACAGAATCTAAAATCACACAGGTATAAGCCGGAAGAATACAATTATGAAGGAAGAAAAACGCCGGTTCATATAATACAAGAACAACCGGTATATATCCCCTCCAGTAATAATCACATATTTAAAATTGCTTTCAAGTTAATAACAATTTCAGTGATATTTTTTCTATTTCTGATACTGGTAACAGGAGAACAGAAAAAGGCATTCAGAAAAGGAATGGAACAGTTCAACCAGGGTATTTTCAGAACTTACAGGGATGGGAAAGACAGGGGGTCTCCTGCTTCATTTAAAAAAGCTCTTTCCCTATGGAATACAAAAACATATAATGCAAAAATTTCTTATTTACTGGCTGTTTCCTGCTATTATGATTCTTTGAATCTGCAGGTAATAGGAGCAAGAAATGATCCTGCCAGAATCAGAGACGATATGGAAGAAATGAAATTTTATCTGGACAAAGCTCTCTCTTTAAACCATAAATATCCGGAAGCTTTTTATTATAGAGGATTGTACTATATGGAAGTAAATAATTGCAGCCAGGCCAGAATGGATTTTAATAACTGTATGAACAGTGCCGGACTTATCTGGAGATCAGAACCTGTAAAGCAGCTTAAATGGGTAACAGCAGCTAAAATGGCAGGAGAAGAAGCTTTAAAGTTATCACAGGAGAAGGACATTTCTGTAAAATCAGTACCTCCTGTAATGGCAGATTGCTGCAGACATCTCACATTAATAATAGACGGTCAGGGTAGAGCTTCTATAAAAGATAAAGACGGTAATTTTATAATCACAGATAAACTCTGTCCCCCCTTGCCTGATGAAGTGGACAGATAATTTTCTGGCTCTTTCTATGGAAACACCATAGTTATATTTCCCTGCCGCAATTTATGCAGAACTGGCTGCCTTCAGGAACTGATTTACCGCAGGACTGACATATTTTTTCTTCTGTCCGGGGCAATACAATCTGTTTTTCAGATGTGTTCTCAATTTTTTCTTTATTCTTTGAAATATGCTGTACCATTCGATATAAAAAATCACTCATATAATTCATGGTAGATATTTTTACAACAGGCCAGCGTACTTTCCATTTTATCATATAAGTATCGATTATAAATATATCTATTAAATGTTTGCTTTTAAGAAATTCTCTGCGGTATTCAGACGGAAGGACTTCTCTGATATTTACAGGAGCAATGCTTCTTATTATAAAATTATTATCAAAATCGGAATCACCTGTTTGAATATAAGAACCTCCGAAAAAATCACCAAACCTGTTGTGCCAGTCCTGTCTGTATATAGTTATTCCAAGACCTGAAGGAGAAGGAAATTCCAGATACATCTCATTAAAATGAGTATCCCTGCTTTTATGACCGATTTTGGTATAGTGAAGAGATAATTTCAGTTCCCTGAATTTACCCCATACGTCAATAACATGCTGCTCATTACTGAGAGTATAATATAGATTCATCATCTGAGCAAATGTTTTCCACTGGTTTGATATAAAACTTCTATAAAAGAAACTACCCAGGCCTGCGACAACTACACCGACAATCAATAAAGGTATAATATAATCATCCATATAAAACTCTTTCTCGCCAGATTATTAACAGGGCTATCATCCTCGCGTCACGACTATAACCAGTGAAAACCCTTATTATTATCTGGAAAGATATTTCCTCAATCTGCCCATATAGGTCTTACCAGGGTCTGTTCTGCCATAGGCAGAAGGATAACAATCAGGAGAGCGGCTGTCACCGTAATCTGTATAATAATATCTGACAGCTTTATTACTGCTGTATTTTCCTTCTGATACTTCATAATGGCCCCAGATATTTTCAGAAGGGATATCAAAATAAATCTTTAAAAATTTCACAAGTTTAAAACTTGCCTGAATTGTATTTTCAGTAAGATCATTTTCATTATTTGCAACCATTTCTATGG
This sequence comes from uncultured Synergistia bacterium, assembly GCA_964431735.1. Classification (GTDB taxonomy): domain Bacteria; phylum Vulcanimicrobiota; class SpSt-956; order SpSt-956; family JAKJGF01; genus CALARM01. The sequence continues at coordinate 7,120 of CAYSLJ010000003.1, forward strand.
ATATGGCAACATGGTTGACTCCGTAGGCGCCGCGGCACCGTCTGTTACATGGAAGTAATTGATATATGGCTCCGTCTCTGTCTATAATATAATGGACAGATAAATGACCGAACACTGTTCCTACGTCACCATCATCGTAATAGGCACCGTTTAAAAAAGTATAATAAGCGGATGAAAGGGTGCTTCCCCCCGTATAATGCATAACAATTGCTGAAGGAGAAAGGACAAGGGATTTATCATGATAATGTCTCTGGAAATAATTTATATATTCCTGAGTCCATTTATCATATGGCAGGAGGTATGTTTTTCTGTCTATTTCAGGTCTTATTTTTTCTGCAGAAGAAGGATCGGCAAAAACATTATTTATGGTAAAAAGAAAAAAAGCTATAAATAAACAGGTTTTAAATATAGATTTCATAGGTTTTCTCTTTCACAGGACAGGAAATATTTATAATAACCCGGTTTCACCCGATCTTCTCGTCACATGTCACGGGTTACATTCAATCAATCTTTATACCTTTTTTCTTTGCAATTGCAATCATTTCATCTTCTGTAAGTTCAGCCAGCTTTTTACCTGCTTTGAGATAAAAATTTTCACCTATTTTAGCTTTATCAAGACATGTATAGATTTTTTTTATATCCATGATTTTACTGGCTTCTATTAATTCTTCCATTGTTTTTCTTATAAAATCGCTCTGTTCCAGAATATTACTTAAAAATTCTTCCAGAACCCTGAGTTCGTCAGGGCTATAGGTAGATTCATATTTAAAATAATCGTCTTCTGCCCTGTCAAGTCTTTTGAGTAAATTTTTCACTGCAAGCTGTAATATGGAAGGGTCAATCTGACCGGCACACAGTTCTTCTCCCAGCCTTATTATCTGGCTCAAATGGGGAGAATAAGGCTTCACAGGCTGCAGATTAATCTTACAGTCAGGACATTCTATCTGAGTACTGGGATAAGATTTTTCACATAACAAACAATTCATAGATGTATCCTTCAGTCTATATCGTCAAAATTTGCCAGGGAATCATAATGTAATTTCTCTGCTTTCTTAAGAATCTTTATACCTTCTGTAATATGAAAGGAATCTGAATCTTCAAAATATATATCCAGTTCATCAAGAGCATCAAAAAGAAGGAGTGTTGCTTCCTGATACTGTTCAAACATATCGCTGCACTCCCGGGGAACATGTTTTTTTAGCTCATTCTGTTTTTCTTCCAGTCCGTCAAACAATTGAAAGAGCTGAGAAACCATACTTTCCAGAACTTCCACACCTTCATCGCCCTTGAGGACACCTTCAGTAACCCTTATAAGCTGGCTCACATGGGATTTATGCTGAGGCATAGGAGATATATCTATCTGACAGACAGGACATCTAAGTGTCGTTGCAGGTCTTTCTTCTCCACAGTTCAGGCAGAGCATGTTCTTTTACCTCTTTACAAATTAAAATTTCTCCTGACAGAGTAGTTTCATATTCTATAAAATCACAAAAATTCCTTCTTATTTCACTTATTTCGGGATTCCCCCTTTCAATGCTTTTTATACACAGTTGTCCTGTAGAAAAGGACAAATTCCCGCAATAATGAGAGGAAATCCGGGGGAAATGAAACATTTCCGATTTATTACTTTTAACCCTGAATATAATAAATAATGCCAGTGCCAGAATAATAACAATAACTGCTATTGCTATATATATGAATTGACTTGTTGAATAAGTCTTTTGATCGGTATATAAAATATCATCATTTTCTTCTTCTTTAAAAACAAGACCTTTTATAAAATTCCCTACATTTTCCTTTGTATCCAGTCCGGCAGTTTTCCTGTCATTTTCCGATGGTACTGAAAATGACAGAGGTAGTTCCAGATGCGTTGCATCGGGGGAAAAAATTTCTCTTATCCTTATAACTGTTTTATAATCCCCCGGTTCCATAATCTTAGGATTTATCTTGAAATTTATATATAAATGACTTTTAACGCCTTCTATTTCATATGACAGCCAGTAAGAATCGTCAGGGTTTATTTCTACCTCTATAGAAGGAGCTTCTTCTGAATTATCAGTATTTTTCACTTCTACCTTTACAGATTTAATCTTCTTTGGCAATATGGAGTCAAGAGAAAGTATCTGAGGGTTAAGTTCTATAGGAGCATTGTTCTCCTCTATTTGAGCCAGTATATTAATCTGCCTGATCTGTTCCAGAAGGTCATTTGAATTTACAAGAAGGGTTATTTTCTGTCTTCCTGATTTTATGTCCTCCGGTCTGGCACTGACAGTAATCTCTCTTATCTCTCCTTTATCAAGGACTGCACTGGCAGGCTCTGTAGAAATCCAGTCCTCACCGGCAGAAAAATTTACATGTAAACTCTGGTGACCGCAATTTTTTATAGCAAACTTCAAATGTTTCACAGTACCATTGTATATAATTCCAAAGTCAAGAACACTCTGTCTGTTAAGAATCTGAAGCTGCGGTTTTACCGGTAATACAAGTTCTCCTTTAATTTCGTCATTCACTGTTTTAACGGCAATCAGGCCTGTTTAGCCTGAATTGTTCCCTTTCTAACTAAAATTACTCCGATTACTCACCGGAAAGAGCCCTCTTCCAGGATATTTTAGAACTCTTTATATCTAATTTTAAACTTCCAATACCATTTTCATCCAGATCTATATTAACAATTATATAATCATCTTCCTCTTTAAACGGAGTCAGCCCTGACATTTCAACAGGTATTATAAGCTGATTTTTATTCACCGTTTTTGCATTACCCTGATAGATATTTAAGTCAAAAGCATTGGCACCGGGTTTATTAATCTGATATACTTTTTTATCCGTACATGGAAGTCTCTTGCCTTTTATTATAATATCATCGAAAAACCCTCCTGCCAGTTCAACACCTATGGAATAAGGATTTATAGGATTAAGTCCGAACATGCCTGTTTTACCTTTTAACATAGCTGCATAAATAGCAGCTCCCTGAGAGACAAGATAATCATTATTTAAGTATAATATCTTCTCAGAATGATGGGTCAGTAACTTCTCTATAAGTTCTTTTATGACAGGTGTTCTGGTGCTTCTTCCATTTACAAGAACTTTATCTATTTGTTCCGGAGACATATCCACTTCATCCAGAGTTTTATAAAGATAATCATTTATACTGCTCAATATACTTCCGATCCATTCATTGAATTCGACTCTGGTAACATCGTGAGACATATTCTGTCCCGGAATTAACTGTATATTCATAAGGCTTTCTTCATTTTTGACACTGAGTTTATGTTTCAATTCCTTCAAAGAAGCTCTCATTCTTCCGGAAAGAGGCTGTTTTCTTACAAAAATATCATTCCATAATTCTCCGTTCTGAAGGGAATGTTTTTCAAGGATATTTTTGAGGAGCACCCTGTCCAAATCTTCCCCTCCCACAGAAGGGCTTCCCGTAATATTGAGACAGTTTATAATTATATATTTTTTCTTATTCCTTACTTCATAAAGGGCTATATCCAGAGTTGATTCACCCATATCTATTACCATAATACGTTCTTCCTGTCTCTGTATTCTCCCTTCAAAACAATAGGCTAACAGTATTGCATCCGGTTCATTTATAAGACCCAGTAAAGGAAGCTTTGCATCCTTAATAGATTTCATTAAAGACGATCTCTGATATTCGTAAAAACAATAAGGAACAGCTACAACTGTACCTTCCATATTACGTGATGATATGGCTTCATGTAAGAAATCTTTGAGGATAGCAAAAAAATTCCTCAATATATCTTCACATGTTACTTCGTCTTCTTCCTGATGAAGTACGACAATATTCTCGCCAATTCTCCTTTTAAGATTGATAAAAGATGTTTTAGGATATTTATCCACACAACCTTCTGCGAGGTCCCCTATGACCCACTGATTGAATTTAGGAAGATAAGATATAGCAGATGGGAATCTCTTATTATGAAATTTAGGGAATTTAATATCTTCAAGATGATGTTCATCACCCATCCACTCCGATATACATGTATAGGCGGCACCGTAATCTATTCCGAACAATCCGTTCTCCGGAAGCTTAATAATACTTTCGTCCTGTGTGGACATAATAGTTACCTCATCAATAAATTATGAATGTCACGGTAATTTGCCAGGGCTCTCTGGTAATTGTCTCCTGACAGTTCCAGATCTTTCCTGGATATATAACCTGAAGCATAAAGACTCTGTGCTTTTTCATAGTTCTGCCTTGAATCCTGAAGAGATGTTTCTGCCTCTTTCAAACGTTTTTCTGCTATGGACAGATTGCTTTCTTTAGAGCCAAGACTTAATGGCGGAAAACCTGCAGATATTTTTACATTACCTGCTTTTTTTTCTGATTTAAAATTTAATATAGATAATTTTATATATTCATTATCTCTCATCATCTTTGTAAGGATTTTCTTTTCTTTTAATCCTGTAGCATAAGCTCTGGCCTTAAGTATATTATTTCTTGCAGAACTGTTTTCTTTATTAATCATATTTACACTGGCAGGCACATTCTTTAATTTAAAAGCTATTCTTTCTTTCAAACAACTATATCTGTTATAAGAAGTTTTAACAAACATTTCCCCGGCTTTCTTCACATCATTTCTTGCGATGCAACCTTTTGAAAAAAGTTCTTCTTTTTTATAATAATCTGCTGCAAGTGAGAAAATGGGTTTCGTAACATTTTTAAGCTTCAGATTATAAAATACATCTGATTTTTTAAGATACTCTATATGAGCAAGCTCTTTATTAATAGATGTTCTGGCTTTTAATTTATATTTATCAGATTTTAAAGGATTTAAAACAGAAGAATTATCAACCTTCTTAATAATCAATTCCGAAGTCTGTGTCGATGCAAAATCTATATAGGTATGATTTCCGTCTCTCATTTTTACATCTACATGATCGACGACAACAAGGCCGAGTAAAGTTCCAGGAATAACTTTCTGTCCCACAGATACAAGAGGTGATATATGGCCGTAAGTAACGTAAATATTACCGGATGACCTGACTGTTACGCCATATTCCTGTCCGTACCACTGAACTATATCTGTAACATCTCCCGCCCATCCTGCCACGACTGCCGTTCCGGCAGGCATAGCTATGTCATAACCGTTATGCAATCCTGCTACACGTCTGTATTTAGAAACATCGCGCCAGTCATAAAAAGTACTTGATACAACTGCAGGGCTATAGATTTTTCTGACAAGATTCATATATTGAGCCAGACTGTTAAAAGTCTTTTCATAAAAGGTAAAGACAGGCATTTCCATCTGTACAAGTTTAAGTTCTATAACAGTCAATTTTGTTTCTATTTCCCTGTCTTTCTGTAAAAGAGAAAGAATATCTCTTTTATAACAATCTTCCAGTATTGTTATCTCCACATCGGAAACAGGATTTTCACTTTTAGTAAAGTTCCTGTCCCATCCGTTATAATTGTTTGCAACACAAACAGTAATATTGATAATAAATAAACTTAACAGGAATATATATTTCTTCATAATTGCTTCGTGACGCGTGACGCGTGACGCGTGACGCGTAATGCATAGTCAGTGACATTTATATATGCCACATCTCACTGCTCACCGTTCACTCCTTATTACACTCACCTGAAACTCTATCATGGCCTTAATACTGATCTTTATCCCCTTCACGCGTCACGCGTTACGCGTTACCCGTTACGATTTTAATATAAATTATATCATCATAGGATTGTTTGTCAATTACCTGTCTTACCTTTCAATTTTTCTAACAGTTTAAAGGGAAGGTTATGATACTGGCGGGGAGTGTAAAAAGGGGAAAGGCTTATAGTAACAGGAGGAGATTGTATATTTTTCAATAAAAGCATTTCACAAAAGGTTTCAATATCTATCCATGGTTTAACGGAACCGAACTGTAAAGGTTTGCTGCATATATTTCTCCAGTAAACCAGATCTTTTTCACTCATAATTTTATAACCATGGCAGTTCCAGGTAGAATCTTCATTTATAAAATAATCTATATCTATATCCAGAATTACTGACTGATTGAATAGAGGAAGGTCTCTCAAGCGCAGGATATGAACCTTTATACCCTGCCAGTTACATACTACATGTCCCATATCTGTTCTAAAATCTTCACCTCCTTCTATCTCCAGAAGAAAATTTTTTATTAAATTTGCCGCAGGTCTCAATTTGCAGAAATCAGGATCGGGCATAATCCAGAATATCTCTCCTGCAAATCCTGTCTTTACGGCAAAATGAAGAAAATTCGTAAGATTAACGGGAGCTCTCACATGATCTGTCTCAAAATCTTCATAGTAAAAAGAAGAAAACCAGCTTTTTAATGTTTCCACATTTTCTATATGAGACATACCGTCAAGATCTTCATCACATATGAGATTCATATCGCTGTGAGCATCAAAATGCAAAATTATATTTCCCTCTGCCATTAACATGCCTTCTTCTTTAAATTTTAACCAGTGATAAAGAGAGGCATCATGTTCTTTTACAATTATACCTGTCATATGTCCTGCAGGTCTGGCACAGGGGACAAAATTACCATTACCGTAAATTTCAACAGGCTCACCAAGGGATTGAATAATTTCTTCCGTAACAGGAAGGGTCATTTCATTTAAATATCCTCTCAGGGGATATATGTTAAAAGCTTCTCTTAAATGTTTCAATTTTCTGTCTTTTAATTTATTCTGTGCCATTATGACAGATAATCTTCTGACTGTAGCCATTTCAAAGGTATGAATATTAAAATTTATTTCTAAATTATATAAATCACATAGAAGTAACTCTTCCCATAATGTCTTCTGCCTCCATAAATAAACATTTTCTTCTCCAAGCTTTTCCTTTAATTGTTGAGGAGATGCCTGAAGTTTTATTAATCTGTCAAGATAATCAATATCTTCTTTAATCCAGTAAGGATGATAATAAGGTTCTGTTGTAAGATGGTAATTCATAGGATCGTAACGCGTGACGCGTGACGCGTGACGCGAAAGAGGAAGCACCCCTCACATATTACATATTATTAAAAAGGTATTATAAATCTGCAGACATAGCCTTCATCTGCAGAGGTCACATTACCCCATAGTTGGGGATATTTCTCGAAGGTTTCACCGAGTTTTGCCTGGAGACTTCTGTCTGTTATAACAGGATTGACATATTTCATATAAATTTCGCTCGTATTCAAGTATAAAAGTATTATAGCTTCAGTAGAAAGTTCTGATTTCACGCAATCTTCTACAGACTTATTATCCTTATAAAAGGTATTTATTACATCTCTGGCGGCAGATTTATTTCCTACAAAGAGCATGATAAAATCATTCAATCTGCAGTAAGTAGCTGTTCCTCCCGGCACAGTCCTCACAGATATATCTCTGTAACTTTCGGAAGATACGAGAGGAATAAAACTGAAAAGACTCTCAGAACTGCACAGCATGGTATTCAATGAAGAATTTGATTTAAGTTTTAAAGCTACAGTGCCTGAAGGAATTTTCTTTGATATGCCGTTTCCGTTGACCCGTTCCGGGATAAGACTGCACGCCAGTTCTTCCGATAGAGAAGAAAGTATATAATCAAGAGTAATGCCGAATTGATTTTCAACGGTATTTTTAAGATTACTTACTACTGAAAGTCCGTCAAAAAGTGACAGAAGAACAGGCAAAGTCTGCTGCGGTTCCGCAATTGCCACAAGATCTGATTTCTTTTCAGGGAAAAAAGCAATACTTCTGAGTTTTCTTCCATGAAGAGAAAAAACTTTTTCTGCAAAAGGTGAAAGGTTTTTCTGTTTCACAAGATAAGAATTTAATGTCAGTTTATCACCTGTAATATCCAGTGCACATCCTGTGTATTTTATGCCGTCAAGTAATTCTTTCCATTTAATTTTTTTTGCTTCTGACATTGAATCAAGAAATCCTCTGTTTATGGAAGGAATATTGCAGAAAAGAAAACCTATTGAATCAGAGGTCATTTTCTTTTCACGAAAAGAAGAAAAATTAACATCCCTGCAGATTGAAAGTTGAAGGTTTTCAAAACAATCAAGAGACTTTTTCAGGAGAACCGGATTACTGGCAACAATGAGAAACTCTTTGTTTACATAATAAGACTTATCTTTAGAATATAAAATTTCTTTTTCTTTATATATCTCTTTTTCAAAAGACTCGTTATCGTTGAGTTTTGCGATAAAATCATCGATTCCGTCTTTATCTTCAATATTAAAGACTATGATAAAAGGTACTTTATCTTTTAAATCCATTACTTCCGGCATCTTTCCGTTATTTGCGGCACAGATCAGCTTCGTCAAAACTCCTTCCAACTCATAAAAAGATATGGTAAAATTCGGTTTTATATATGGAAAAAAATCTGTCCTGTAATCAATATCTCCGGGAGGAAATCTGGAAAAAGCTATAGCACATGCAATATCTTCCAGATTGTTAAGAAACAGTTTTATCTCAGGTTCTGCCTTTAAGGAATCCAGTTCTCCATATATGCCCCTTCTTACAAAAAAAGAATTAATATTAATATTTGCGATTACTTGACCGTCTTTAGGTACGAATTGAAGAGTATCTTTATAATCTCCTATCATACAGGAAGAAAATATTATTGCTGATAATATTAAAACAGTTATTAAACAAAACTTAATTTTCATAGGTTCACTCCTTAATTTTTCATCGTGACGCGTAACGCGTAACGTGAGAACATATTGTCCGTGTTTCGATCATTCTCACTTATAATGAAATTATTATATCATTATCATCTCAATCAATGCAATTTCCGTACCTAATAATAAAAAAATTCTGGTAGGAATTAAATTTTTTATATAGAAATTTTATATAGATTTCTTGTCGCAGATCACTATCAAAAAATTAATCAGGAGGTTAATTCATCATGTATTCAAAAAAATTACTATCACTACTCATCATTTTATCTATTTCCATAATCTGCATTATTCCGGCTTTTGCAGAAGACTTTAAAATTTCAAATCTGAAATTCGGTTACGGTGCAAAAGACGGAGAGCTGAAAAAAATAAAGGAAGAAGCCACAACTATTAAAGCTCTCGGAAATCATGAAATCCCTGTAAATGATAAGATGGAAAAATCCACTCTCACAGGTATATCTTTTGATTATGAAGGAGCAGTGGAAGGGGCAATACTCAGGATGAAAATGCCCGATACAGGCAATTTTTATAACCATGAAGGTAAAACTGTGGCAGAAAATGTAAATTTTTATGATTACCAGATAAAATTTGATAAAGAAAAAGGTAATTATATAAAAACTATTGCCATGTTATCTTCCGATCCTTACGGAAAATATACCTTTGAAATAATTTACAAAGATAATATACTCGGTTCAGTAGATTTTGAGTATGTTGCTCTGGAAAAAGAAGAATTCAGTATTTCCGATCTGAAATTCGGTTATGCAATAAAAGATGGAGACAATAAGCAGATAACAGAAGAAACTACTGAAATTAAAGCTGTCGGAAATTATGAAACAGAAGTGAACGGCAAAATGGAAAAATCTACTCTTACAGGTATCTCCTTTGATTACAAAGGTGGAGTAGAAGGTGTTATACTCAGAATAAAAATGCCAAAATCAGGTAAATTTTATAACTATAAAGGCGAAACTGTGGCAGAAGATGTAACATCCTATGATTATCCCATAAAATTTGAGAAGGAAAAAGGTAATTATATAAAAACCATAGCCCTGTTACCTTCTGACCCTTACGGAAAATATATCTTTGAAATAATTTACAAAGATAATGTTCTTGGTTCAATAGAATTTAAATATTCAGAAGAATCTAATTCCAGGGAAAAATAATGGTAATCATAACGCGTGATGAGTAACGCGTCACGCGTTATGAAATTTTAATGAATAGCAAATCCGCAGTCCATATTAACTGTCTGTCCTGTTATGCCAGAACCATGGTCGGAGGCAAGATATAAAACCAGTTCTGCCACTTCGTCCGGGTTGAGAAGCCTTTTTAAAGGAATAGCCTTTATTGTATTTTTCAGTAAAATATCCTCTTCAGAATTAAACATTTTAGAAAGAACACCTATAGTGCCTTTATGAAACATGTCTGTATCCATAGCTCCCGGGCATATGGTGTTAACATTTATCCCGGAAGACGCCACTTCTTTTGCAAGAGCTTTAGAGAATCCTATAACTGCCGCTTTTGACGCAGAATAGGCAGAGGCAAGAGGTGCGCCCACATCACCGGAAACAGAAGAAATATTTATAATTTTTCCTTTTATATTATTTTTCAGCATAATATTTACTGTTTCTCTGGTCATAAGAAATGTACCTGTTATATTTACAGATAAAATCCTGTTCCATTCTTCCAGTGTAGTATCGGTCATTTTCTTTACAAGTGCAACAGATGCATTGTTTACAAGTATATCTACTTTACCGTACACAGACAGAATCTTTTCAAAGATATATTTAACCCTTTCTTCAGAGGAAACATCACCGGGAATAATAAGAACATTATCTATACCCTTCCAGGATTTTTCGAGTAAATCTTTATCTCTGGATATAACGACAACATGTGCTCCCTGTTTCTGAAAGGCTTTTGCAACCGAAAATCCGAGACCTTTTGATGCACCTGTTATAATAGCTACTTTATCTTTAAACATTTTATATAAATAACTCCTTTCTTTATTCGTAACGTGTTACACGTGGTTTTATTTCTCATGAGTTCACTCACTTCTATTCGATTTTTTCAAGTATAAATCCTTTTATAGTTCAATTCATAATGCTCTGACATCAGTCTGTCACAACAAATCACCTGTGGAGTATCCTTTCACTCACTAATCACTATTCACTACTCACTCAAATGGAAGACGGCCTGAAACACATAGCTTTTTTCTCTGATAACATAGAAGAAGATTTTAAAATGTTCATGGGGAAAGGGGCGAAACTCATCCATAAAGAGGTTCAACATACTGAAAACCTGTCCTTTTTTTTTATGAAATCACCATCAGGTGAGCTGGTAGAGCTTATACATTATTGAACATTATATGAGACGTAGTTTTATTAAAATCATGACGCATAACGCATGACGGGTGGAGCGTGATGCGTGTTTCATCTACAGGGCGTTTAATAAAACGCCCCTACGACTCACTTTTCATTTTTCACTACTGAGGAGGCCCCTGTACCGGAGGGGTCTCCGGTTTCGGCACTGCCGTCTGAAGTATATCGATTATTCTTCCGTTGTCTTTCTCTTTTGCCAGATCCATCGGAGTCTTTCCGCGGTTATCCTTTATAAATGCATCTGCTCCGCCTTCTACAAGTAATCGTGTTTCATCTTTATTATTATTCTCAGCCGAATAGTGAAGAGGAGTTTTCCCCTGATTATCTCTTACATCCATATCTGCTCCACCTTCTATGAGTATTTTCGTTTCATCTTCATTTCCTTTTTCTGCAGACCAGTGAAGAGGGGTTTTACCGTAATTATCTCTTATATTCAGTTCTGCTTTACCTTCCACTAGAAGCCGTGTTTCATCTCTTTTTCCGTTCTGAGCAGACAGATGAAGAGGAGTTTTACCTTCTTTATCTTTTGTATTTAAATCGGCCCCGCCTTTTATAAGAAGTGATGTTTCGTCTCTCATACCATTCTGTGCAGAGAGATGAAGGGGGGTTCTGCCATAATTATCAATTGCATCAATACTGGCATGTTGAGATATAAGCAAACGTACAGTATTTTCCTGCCCCCCTGATGCGGCATAGTGAAGGGGGGTATCGCCGTCTCTGTCAGGAGCATTTATATTTGCTCCGCATGATATAAGCACATAAGCGGCACTTTCCCTGCCTCTTGATGCTGCCATATGTAAAGGGGTAATTCCGCTCCTGTCCGTAGAATGTACATCTGCACCGTATGATACAAGCAGTTCTACAAGTTCATCGTTACCTCCATAAGCAGCAGAATGAAGGGGAGTCTTTCCGTCTTTGTCTCTAATGTCTATTCTTGCACCGCTATATATAAGTAGTTTTCCTGTAGATGTGCTTCCGCTTTCTCCTGCTATATGAAGAGGGGTTCTGTCTTTATTATCTGTACTGTTTATATAGGCTCCTCTGTATATAAGCAGTTCAGCTACATCTTTGCCATTTCCTTCTGCCGCCCAGTGTAAAGGAGATTTGCTTGAATTATCTTTTGCATTCACATCTGCTCTTAAAGCCAGAAGTAATTGAGCCAGCTCTTTTCTATTTTTTTTTGCTGCCCAGTGTAAAGGTGTGGAACTATCGCTGTCTCTTGAATAATAAAGACCGGGGTTGGCTCTGAGCATTTCTATGGCTGTCTGCTCATTGCCGTTTTTCAAAACACTGAAAAAATTCGTTTCTCCTCCATAAGTAGACGTGGAAAGAAATACAAACAGGGAGAATAACAGGATATATTTTGTCATTTTAATCACCTCTTTAGTATTATGACTTGATGCGTAATTTACGTGACGCACATGGTAAGCCTGCTCACGACTCACTACTCACTGTATATAGCAGAGAATATGCCAGATTTCCCCGAATATTACAAAGAAATTTCTATAACTTCATCCTGTATTACTGTTCTTTGTTAATTTCCTCGCTATGTTTTCTCAGATAATATTCAGGAAATTTTATACTGATAACCAGTAAAACCAGGGTTGCAGGCCAGCCTGTATAAAAGTCAACAGTATGTTCAAGTTCCTTATGAAAACAGCCAAGGTAAACTATAGTCAGAGATGTAATAATATAAAAAATTCCCCACATGGCAGTAACAATATTCCATGTCTTTAAAAAATAAGAAGATTTTTTTACTTTTTCCGGTATTTTCTCAAGTGTTTCCTTATTGACAAACCTGAGCACAAGAGGTTTTGCCAGGAGAATAGAACCAAGGAATATAAAACCGAATATGGCCTGATCGAAAGCTTTAACAAAGATCTGTAAAGAAGGATGACTGTGAAAGAAAGATGTGAAGAAATTCAATAAAATCATAAACAATGTTATGACAGCAAAAATATTGACTTTTTTCATAACTGCTATATTAATAGTAAAAAGAATTATATACCATATAAGTACAAAGGCCATACCGGCCAGACCTTTATTAAAGTGTAAGAAAATATAAAGTCCGTTAAGTGGAATAATTAAACCGAATAATAATTCTTTCCATGGCATATTCTCTTTTAAAGATGTCCAGAAATTTTTCTTTTTAGAATCGCTCATATTTAACCACCTTAATATTTACTAATGTAACAAATCAAAATCACGAAATCAGCGAGAAGTGCTTCTAATCCAGCACTTCTCTCACCTTTTTAGCAATAGTCTTTATAGAAAAAGGTTTCTCTATAAATTTTACACCTTCTTCCAGAACACCATGATGGGCTATTATATCGGCTGTATAGCCGGACATATAAAGGCATTTCATATCAGGTCTGATTGTATGAAGTCTTTCCATCAGGTCTTTTCCGCTCATCTCCGGCATTATTACGTCTGTAACCAGCAGGTGTATATTACCTGCGTAATTTTCTGCCAGATTAATAGCCTCATGAGGAGTTTTTGCCGTAATAACAGTGTATCCGAGCTTTTCAAGGATCATCTTACATGGTAACAGATAATCTTCCTCATCTTCCGCCACCAGTATGGTTTCTGTTCCTCCGTCAGGTCTGGCTGCATGTTTATCTGAAGAAGGGGGAGGATTTTCCGATTTAACGCATGGCAGATAAATTCTAAAGACTGTCCCATTTCCTTCTTCACTGTATATATTGATATATCCGTTATTCTGACTTACTATGCCATAAACAGTTGCAAGACCGAGACCTGTTCCTTTTCCGACTTCTTTGGTGGTAAAAAAAGGTTCAAATATATTTTTCATTACTTCTTTACTTATACCTGAGCCTGTATCACTTACAACCAGCATGACATACTCTCCCCGTGGGATTTCCTCATAGCCAGAGAATGATGGATTTTCAAACACTACATTTTCTGTTGCCAGCGTAATAGAACCGATACCGGGAATAGCATCACGGGAATTTATTACAAGATTTGCCAGAATCTGATCTATCTGCGTTGGATCAATTCTGACCTTTCCAAGATTATACCCCGGCGACCATATAAGTTCAATATCTTCCCCTATAATTCTATGGAGTATTTTAATCATAGACGATATGGTTTCATTTATGTCCACTGTTCTGGGACTTACAGTCTGTTTTCTGGCAAAAGCAAGAAGCTGCCCCACAAGATTTGCCGCCCTCTCCGATGAATTAATAATCTGCTGTACACGGGCATATAAAGGATCATCGGCGGTCAGATCCATAACAATCAATTCTGAAATACTGATAATAATTCCCAGTATATTGTTAAAATCATGGGCAACTCCTCCTGCAAGGCGTCCTACAGACTCCATTTTCTGGGCATGGAGCAGCTGGGCATGGAGTTTCTCTCTTTCTTCCTCTGCTTTTTTACGTTCCGTAATATCATAAAACAACTCCAGCTTGGAAATATCTCCATTTGCATTAAGAAAAGGCATATCAAATAAATCATATGTCTTACCATTGCTGCCGGTCCATTCCCACCTTACAGTTTTTCCTGAAAAAACTTCTTCATTCTTACACCACTGACATGGCTCTTTAAGATTATGAAAATATTCGAAACATTTACGGTTCATTATCTGGCCGAATTCACGCTCAATAACGGGATTAATATATTCAATGTCATATTGTTTATTAACTATATAAATACCATAAGGATATGCATCTAAAATGGATTTTAGCTTATTACGTTCAGATAGGATTAATTCATCGACAGCACAATAGCCTGAAGACGCAAAATCATAGATTTCCCTGCATCGTTTTCTATCTTCTTCCAGTTCAAGCTGTTTTTTTCTGAGTTCTCTGTTCTCCTCCTGAAGCTTAATCTGACCGGTCTGTAATTCCTGAATCGTTTTTTTCAATTCATTATCGGATTTAGCTGATTTTAACAGAGAAGAAAGACGTTCAACTTCTTTTATTAATTCATCTCTGGACATATCTTCATATTTCATTTATATGTCCCTTTCTTAAGCAAGCAAAATATTATTTTCACCGGATTTCCGATTATAGTTTATATTATATCATATACCGACACGTTGAAATCAAGGAATAATAAAATTATATTCTTCAATAATGCCGGGGATTTTTCAGGTATAAACATATTCTTCCCTGACAGGGGAGGTTATATGTTATAATTAAATAATGAGTTCCGTAATAAAACACTACATAAAACCACAGAGAGCTTTTTAAAAAGCCACCATGGTAGATCCTTCCTATTTCCCGGGCAAATACGCTTTTTCTCCGTACATGGCCTGTGAACATGTATTTTATTTCTTCACACGAAATACTAACCTTCTTCACAACTTTTTCATAACTTCATATTATAATTCATAATGAAAGCACAAAAGAAAGAAAAAATGTCCCCGAGAATATTATAAATTTAAAGAAAGGATATGAAAGAAAATGATTAAAAGAGTGTTTCCAGGTAAAAATTGTAATTTCTTCGCCGCATGCTACCAGACGTGTGCGAAGAGAATTACGAGGTATATTGGGAATATGCCGATATAAAACAAAAATCTCATGAAAATACGTTTATCTGCCCCTGTTCACCAGGTTCTACTTTGCAATACAGGGGGAGAATTCTGAAGTCTTTTAGTTAAAAGGAAAGAATTAATTAAGAAAATGTTTCAGAGTAACAACAAGGAGTGAAAAATATTGTTTTTCTGCAAAAAACTTTAAGATTTCCCGGAATGTTTAAATTTCCGCCACGATAAAATAATTGCCAGAACAATTACTGCTACAATTACCACCAGTAGAATATTTAAAGAAATACCATTCTCTATTTTCTTTTCCTCAATTTTTACCGAAGGGTTAAACTGTCTCATTTCCGAGAGTGTAACAGGAACAGGAGTGGGACCTATCTTTTCTTTATTATCTGAAATATTTATTATTGTCTCATCACTGTTACCTTTTACTTCACCTGTGTACATAAGATAGGCTCTTGCAGGCATTACATGAAATATACCGGGAGTTTCGGCTCTGAGTTTACAGGTAATCTTACTCGTATCGCCATGATAATAAGTGGTAAAAGAAACGCATTTTTCATCTCTTAATTCCCTGTGAGTAAACCAGTAATCCCATTTTTCATCAAGGGAATAACCTTCTATCTCGTCAGGAACATATTTGCACCCTGCAGGCCTGGGATCTTCAATGACAAGATATTCAGAATCCTGATAACCGCTTATTTCAAGTTCTTCCAGTATCAGATCATTACTCTTTATTTCCATCTCTCCCCTGTCGCTTAGAGGTATCTCCTTCTTAGAATCAGGTGACTGGCCAGGTTCAATAAGATAAAACTTTCTGGTAATATTAAAGCCGGAATCTGCAGGCATTATATGTTCTTCATCTGTATAATATTTCAGATAAATACTATAATAAAGCATGCCGGAACCTTTCATTTCAAATTTTATTTTATTTGCCCCGGCAGTAAGCCCATCTATGAAAGGTATTTCTATCTTTTTACCGGATTTACCTATATCATCTTTTGTAAATTTAAAAGAAGTTATTTTTTTCCCATTAACATATAAATTCCCTTCAAAATCAGGATTCAATTCTTTTGTAATCTTTATATATTCTGTAATAGCCATTACTGCAGAAGCAGTATCTTTTGAAGAATACCAGGAATTTCCTTTACGGTTTACGCAGAGATATTTTACTATGGAAGGGATGAGTTTGCTTTCAGGTTTTACAGATATAAGTGCCATAAGGCAGTAAGAAGTACTTTCTACTCTGTTCTCAGTCCATCCGTAACCTCCCGGCCAAGAAGCAGTTGTTTCCCCTGTTTCTGCAGTTGTCTCCAGAATTTCAATTACATTTTTTGCTTCCTTCTGTAAACCTGCCCTGTTAAGAGCCAGAGAAAAGACTGCCATAGAATAAGGATTAAATGCTTCATATTCATCATAAAGTGACATAAGCCATCCCCTGCAGTCAACTCCGGCAGTTACGAGAGAAAAAACCATGTAGACCTTTGTATTTATATCTCTTTCTCCGGCATAATTATTTTTCAGCCATTTTATGCCATGTTTCAATCTCTTTTCATCAACCTCATAACCTGCCGATTTTGCCAGAGACATGCCATAAACAACATAGGCTGTCATAAAGGGATGGCTTTTATCCCTGGCCCACCATCCCCACCCTCCGTCAGAATGCTGAAAATTATAAAGTCTCTGAAAACCTGCCATTACCACAGGAGGAAGTTCTTTATTTATATGTTCATTCTGCACGTTCAGTTCTTTCAGAGTTTTTACCACTATTAAAGACGGGAGAAAACGGCTCATAGTCTGTTCCACACATCCATAGGGATATCCTGTGACGTATTCCAGAGATGAAAGAAGAGAAGAAGAAAGAGATGGTTCGAGTATTATAACACATTTTGAAGAATCTCTTTTCCCATTATCTGGAAGAGTGATTTCTTCTTCAGCTTTATCTCCGGTGACTCCAGAAATTGAAACACTTTGTTCAATACCATGAGGCAAAACAGGTACAGTTGTTTTCACAGAATCAGATTCTTCGTCTGTAAGTGCAATGAGTTTTACCTCACATGGCCCCTGTTTTTTCACTCTCACCTTCCAGTCTATTGTTGCAACTCCGTCAGGAGAAACGTGAACCTTACACTGCTGTTTATTTTTATCAATAAATTCAATACCGCCCTCTATTTCAAGCTTTGCATAAACAATTTTCTCACCGTTCAGATAATTATGGACTATACCTGTTATGACCGCTTCATCCTTTTCAGTAAAAAATCCCGGCATAATGAGCCTTGCCATAAGGTCTTTCATAACTATAACTTTCTCTGTCTTTTCTCCTGTCTTTGTATCTTTACTTATTGCTCTGGCAGTAGCCCTCCAGTTAGTAATACTGTCAGGAAAAGATATATTTACTTCTGCTCTGCCATTCTGATCTGTTATGATTGAAGGGTTAAAACAGGCAGTATCAGGGAAATATTCTCCTGTAAAGTCAGGCTTAACAACACCTGAGGCAAAATCACCTATCGTTTCTCCTTCAATATCGTTATCATCTATGGCACCTGCCTTAACATCTGAATACAGGCCATGCTCTCCTCTTTTTAAGGAATTATACGTAAAAATACTGTTGCCTCTTGCACCATAGAAAAATTTCTGAATATTCGGAACAAATTCATCTGATACAGCATAAATAGACTCATCTGTAAGTCCGAAAGAAACCTGTGAAGATGCAGGTCTTTTCTTCCTGTCAAAAGTTTTAATTATAAATTTTCCGCTATCTCCGGGTCTGTATTTTTCTTTGTCACGTTCCAGTGAAACAGTAAGGAATTTATCATCAGGAGGACATATTATTTTCTTACTCTGAGTGTAAAATTTTCCGTTAAGAAAAAAATTTACTGAAATATAGAAATCAGGTGTATATTTATCTGTTATTTTTACTTTATAGCATGCTGTTTTATTGGAGAGATCAATTATTCTGTAATCCAGTATATCATGTCCTTCCACAGTAAGAAAAGCTTTTATACCTTCATATGGACATACAATAAGGAAATATGCAGTATCACCCGGTTCATATATATGCTTATCAGGTATTATATCTACTTTATTCAGATTATTCCAGTTATAATAATCTGTTCCTCCGTAAGAATAAAGTTCAATGCTCTTCTTTACCATATTATGATTTTGATCTTTAGCTTTGCAAATCACCTGATAATACCCTTCTTTTTCAGGAACAAAATCATAAGACACATTCCCTCCGTCAGTTTTTAATTTAACTGATTCAATAGTTTTCCACTTCCATTTTTTCTTTTCTTTATCATAATTTTCATAATTAAAATCCAGAATAAAATCCGTTTCTATCGGATGTCCTTCATAATCCCTCGCCTCTATCTTAAGGCTCCCCTTTTCACCGGGATTATAAACATACCTGTCCTGTGTAATTATAAAATAAAAAGAAGCTCCTGTTATAAGTAATTTTGTGCTTCCTGTCACTTCTCTTCTGCTTTCGTCTGTCATGGTTACTACAACGGTATAACTTGCATCATAATTAATCTCTTCTGAAGGAAAAGAAAAAGAGCCTTTACCGTTTTTATCCGTTCTTCCCTGCCCTGTTTTGAGTTCCTGCCTTTCATATGAATTTATGGAATTCTCAGAAAAAACCTCTTCTTCCCACCAGTTATTCCAGAAAGAAGGGGAATAATAATCTCTGTATATGTGCCATTTATATTCTTTCTCCGGTATAGAATCACCAAAATAGTATTTTCCGTCTATATTAAAAGTCATAGTATCTCCCCTGACATAATGTGCCTTATCCGGTGTTACAATAATTTTAAATTCCGGTTTTCTGTATTCTTCAACCAGAAAAGTACCTTCTTTTTTCTGTCCGTCAGGGGCGGTGCAAATTATTGTATATGTTCCCGGAGGAGTTTCTTCAGAAAGAATAATATCTCCTGAGATAGCGCCATAATCATCTGTTTTAATATTTTTCTTATAAATTTCGTTATTTTTAGCATCTTTTATTGAAATTTTCATATCTTCACCGGCTACATATTCAAGTTTTCCATTTTTCTCATTTCTGAGGATACCTTTAAAAGAGACTTTCTGAGAAGGTCTGTAAACAGGTCTGTCAGTATAAATATATGCCATAAAGTTCGGCCTGATATCAGGAAGTCTGAAATTGATTTCACAGGTATCATCATTGCACACAGCCAGTATTCTGCATTGAGTTCCACTTTTAAAACCTTTAAGATTTACAGGAAGAATTCCATTTTTATCGGTGCTGTAATTTCTCCGTTCATTGCCTGCAAAAAACTTTATATCTCCTTTTAGAGGGGAAGAACTTTTCCTGTCCTGTATGGATAAAAGGAGCATATTTTTTGAAATTTTTACAGAAAGGCCAATTGCACTTATTCTTATTGAATCAGAAATGGAATCTCTATCAGTAGAAGCTACCAGGTAATAAACACCTGAAGATAATTCAGGAAGATTTAGAATAAACTCTCCCCTGGAGTAATGATTGTCATAGGGTTTTATTGTAACACTTTTATTTATTTCTTCCAGAGGTACAGATTGTAAAGAATAATTTTTATATTTATCGGCAGTTAAATCGGCAGGTATTTTATATATCTTTAAATTAATATTTTCTTCATGAGAGCCTTTCCTGTCAGTGCTGTATATATAACCTTTTAAAAATATCTTTTCTCCCGGATAATAAAGGTGTCTGAGAGAAAAAGTTATCCGGTAATTATCTGCCATCGATGGTAAAGAGAAAAAACATAATAACAAAACCATTATATATATTATTTTTTTCATATATAAAAAATCCTCACTGAAATGGAGTAAAAAGTGAGTCGTGAATAGAGAGTAATATCCTATTCTTTTCACTTTTCACTATAATTAAATTCTAATAAATTATTTAGATAAGTTGCTTCTACATAATTTTCATCTAACTACTTAAATTTTATACCATTAAAAATGAAAGTTCCTATAACGTTAAATTATGAAATACAATATAAGGCATAACTATATATATTCTATAAAAAATTCAAAAATCTCTTTTTTTACGTAATTTTATATTAAAAATCGTAAGATAAAAATACTTTTCAGGAAGGAAGTAAATGAAAATAAAAAGAATATATATAACTATACTTTTGCAGATTTCTTAAAAACAGTTGAAATTCTTAAATTTAAGGCTAATTATCTATTAGCGGTTAGCTATTAGCAATTAGACTAAGAACCTATCCGAAAAGTCATATTTATTCTACACCCTTCCGGTGGGTGAGGCTCTGGAGAAAAATATATACCGTATTAACAGTAATTTATAAATTAAACAAATGTAATATCGTAGCAGTCTGTAATAAGAGTTTTTTTGCAAGAGGATTATAGATTTTTCGGAAGAGCCTCACACACCGGAAGGTATTTGATGACTTTTCGGATAGGCTCTAAGTACCGCAACAGGTAAAAGGGTATCCATAAAAAGCTTCATGTAAAAATCTCAATAATATTTCAGAAGCTTTCTTATGAAGAGTTTCATTTTCATTACCGCATTTAGGGGAATATATACAGGCAGGACATCCTTCTTCACAGGGACAATCTCTTACAAGTTCGAAGGTCATTCTCACTATTTCATGGCTTAAATGAAACGCTTTTTCCGACAGACCTATACCTCCTTCAAATCCGTCGTAAATAAAAATTGTAGCCTCACCTGTGTCGGCATGCCACGGAGTTGAAAGTCCTCCTATATCCCATCTGTCACACATAACATGAAATGGCATTACACCGATCATGGCATGTTCTGCTCCGTGAAGACCTCCCTCTAAATCACATATTTTTTCCTTTATCTGCTCCGGTATAATAAACCATAGAGACATGGTTCTGAATAGTAATGGAGGAAGGTCTAGCTCTATTATAGGTGCCATTGAATCATATTTCTTTATTTTATAACCTGTATAATATTCTTTTACCTCAACCTCTCCGAAGAATATTTCCAGATTTCCTGATTTTTTGCTTTTAATTCCCTTCAAGATTTTCAAATCTACTTCTTTTATGACTTCAGTATGATAATCAACATCATTTTTTTTAACATAAATATGACATTTGTCCAGATCCATTTTATTTACTTTATAGGTCTCTCCCTGATGAAGCAGAACTGCTCCTTCATGGCCTTCCCTGTATGCCTGGGCTCTATCCATAGTTTCAAGGAGTTTTCCGTCACAGAAAACTTTAAAGACAGTAGAAGAAATACTGTTTAAGCTGACACTTTCTACAGGTCTTATCTTCCCGCTGTAGACCAGGCCATAAGACATTTTTCTCAGAAGTCTCCTATGTTCAAGGTCTTTTAAAAAATCCTTTAATTTATCACCGAAATACAATATATCATACAGAGGATTCAGTGGTAATTCAGAGGAAGCACATAATATATGACCTTCTATTATATAGGGGTTTGTCAGGTCTATTATGGCATGTTCATGAGGTTTATCGAAAAAACAGCCTGGATGTTTCATAAAATATTGATCCAGCGGGTTCTGAAATGCTACAAGAGTAACAGCAGATGAAAAAGTTCCTCTTCCTGACCTTCCCGCCTGCTGCCATGTAGATATGATTGTACCGGGATAACCGGATATGACAACACAGTCAAGAGTTCCTATATCTATACCCAGTTCCAGAGCATTTGTAGATATTACACCCTTCAATTCACCTGATTTCAGTCTGTTTTCTATTTTTCTTCTTTCTTCAGGTAAATAACCTGCTCTGTATGCAGTTACACTGTCAGAAAGATTTCGTCCCTTTCCGTATGTTTTTATCCGGTGAGCAATCAATTCAGCCATTTTCCTTGAAATGGTAAAACAGATGGTCTGAAGATTATGTTCAAGAAAAAAAAGACACATATGTTCTGTTTCTCTATGAGCAGAAAGAGTGTCTGTACCATCAACATAGGGATTGTAAAAAATGAAATATTTCTTACCTTTAGGAGATCCGTCGCTGTCTATTAATTCAAAAGGTAGTCCTGTCAATTTCTCAGCAAATTCAACGGGATTTGCAAGAGTGGCAGTAGAAAGAATAAACTGAGGATTTGAACCGTAATATCTACAGATCCGACGGAGTCTTCTCAGAAGGTAAGCCATATTACTGCCCATAACACCTCTGTATTGATGTGCTTCATCAATGATAACAAAATGAAGGTTTTTATAAAAATTTCTCCATTTAGTGTGCCATGGAAGAATATGATGAAGTTCATAGGGATTGCTTATTATAAGGCGGGAGTGTTCTCTTATATAAGGTCTTATGTCACGTGGTGTATCTCCATCATAAACTTCTGCATGCAAATTTATACCGGTTATTGTCTGTATTTCTCTTATGACTTTCAGTTGATCATGAGAAAGAGCTTTTGCAGGGTATAGATAAAGAGCTCTTGCCTGCCTGTCATGATTTAACTGTTCAAAAACAGGTATATTAAAAGCAAGTGTTTTCCCGGAAGCGGTCGGAGTCGTGATTACAATATTTTTACCTGAAGAAAGAGTGTTTATGGCATCACTCTGATGCCGGTAAAGTTTTATTTTCTTTTTCAGAAGATAAACTATTATTTCTTTTGAAAGATCTATATTCAATTCCCCGTAAACAGGCTCTCTCGGAGGTAATACTTCTATGTGTTCTATTCTGTCTCTATAAGGAACCTTATTTTTAAGTTCCCTGATTATTTTTTCCATTATTTTCAGTCAATCTTTAACGGGTATATTTTATTAGGTAGTATGTGATTATCTGGGGTACCTCTCCAGCCTGGTTTCGGCCTTACGTGGCGTGAGCTTCCCGTCTGCAAGTCCGGTTTTAGATTTTTACCGCTTTTACCGCTTTTCTACCGCTTTCTTCCATTTACTTTGTGATTTTTTACCGCTTCCGGGGAAAACCATCTTTTTATCATAAAAAATCTCCGCCCAGGGCAATTTTTAAATTTTATTTTTAAGACTTTTTAAACCCTTTTAAATTATTACAGTGTAAGGTTTTTTAACACCTAAAAAAATAACTTCTTAAAATTCCTTAAAAATCTTTTAAAAAAAATATAGAGTTAATATTCAAGCCATTCTTTTAAATACCTTTTAAATCGTTTTTAAAAGCAGTTTTAATGTTTTAAGGAACCTCTGTCGATAGCATTTAAACAAAAGATGTAGACGTCTACTTTATAACTTATCTACTTTTATAAAATAGACATCTACATCTGCTATTTACTTAAGCCTTTACCCATATGGCAAATGCTTTTTTACCGTAGTCGCGGGCGAAATAAGTCCGGCCATTTCTGGTAAAATATGGTCTGAATATAAGTTTTCTGCCAGGTTTACGACCGAAATATTTCCTCAAAAAATTATCCATTAACCTTACTCTTTTCTGAAGGAGTTTTTATTGCTTAACCGAATTATAATATGTGGTTTATTAGGAGGTTAAGTAATGAAAACTCCTAATATAACGTTTCATTAAAGTATTTAAGTTAAAATGAGTAGTCAAAGTCAAATTTCCTCCAAAAATGCACAACAGGAGAAGCATTGATTTCCTTAATACCCAGTAAAATTCTTTCTTTGAGTTCCTGTTTGGAATTCACCCGGATATGCTTCAAGAATGTCCTTGCCATCTTGCCAAAGAGGGTCTCTACCAGATTTAACCATGAGCCATGTTTGGGTGTATGGACATAAAGAAAGCGTCCTGGCCTGGTTGCAAGGTATTTCATTGTTTCTTTAGATATATGAGCAGAATGATTATCCAAAATGATACGAATAATAGAGTCAGCAGGATAATAAGCATCCATTTCCTTGAGTAAGGATATAAACTCAGAACTTCTGTGTCTATCATGAACCTGAGCAATCACATGACCATCATGCAAATCTAATGCTGCCAAAATTGACAATGTTCCAAGTCGTTTATATTCATAATCCCTCATCACCCTGGACTGTTTGTTAGGATCAGGCATGATATCCGGTGCCATATTCTTAATTGCCTGCACCCCTGGTTTTTCATCCACAGATACGGTAATAATAGACGGTATGTCATCTGGTGACAATTTTTCATTCTGAAGATTGACTTCCTTGTATACACACAAAACATCGGCCATCTTCTGTTCAAAATTCGGGGCGCGACGCTCCAAATAATAGGCCATCTTGTGGGGATGTATAGGATGTTCTTTGAGAATCCTATGAACAGTCACTTTTGCTGCATTCTTCAAACAATCATAACCAGCTTCCGAAGCATATTTCTTCACATGAGACGCTAATGCACTCATTGTCCACATCTCCGCTGCATAACCAAAATCCGTCGGTTTTTTGCAGGCAATATTAATCACCCAGGCCTTTGCTTCATGGGTAATCACAGGTTCTCTGGGGCGATGATATTTGTCTTTAAGACCTGCCTCTACTCCCATAGATAATGCCTTTTCTATACATTTATATATTGTCGGGATGCTCACCTGAACTATCTTTTCAATTTCATTTATGGGTGTCTCTTCTGAGTATAACAATAAAATTTTTGCTCGCTCCACTTCTCTTAAAGGAGCTTTCCGTGAATTTGAAAGCTCCTTTAACCGTTCTTTTTGCTTTTCATCTATAATTAGCTTTCCTTTTTGGCATTTACGTGGCATATTGATTTCCTCCCGGTGTTTTTGAAATCATTATACCATATGTATTACTATACATCAATATTTTTATGAAACGTTATACTAGATATAAAAACTTTTTAAGATACTTAGGACTGTAAGAAAAATAACTCCGGCAAATTGTTAGAACGGTTATCATCCTCGCGTCACGATATAAATTATAACTATGATGTAATTATTTTCAGACAGTTCCTTAATTTTTAAATACCCTTTAAAAGGCGTTTTAATGGTGTTTAAAGATTTTAAAAATATTTGCCTGAGAAATTGCAAAATAATAGGAATGGTCTAGGAAAGAACTTGTTTTTTATTTTAAACGTAAAAATGTTAAATAAGTCATATTTTTTAGAAAAAAAATCACAAACTAAAACTGAAATTATACTTCGCCTAAAGGGCGAGGGGTTTTCTCCCAGAATGAGACACTAAATAATGAATTATAAATCACTCAATCTAACCTGCTTAAAATATAAAACCATAATTTACATAATTGATTTTACATGCTATAATGTTGACAGGGAATATAAGGTTTCAGAGAGAAAGGAGGTGATAAATATGGTAATAAATAATAAAAAAAATGACATGTACAATTATTTATTTTCCTCATTACTTATCATCTTTATAGTATTATTACTGGTAATTTTAAACTCCTCCGAAACCTACAGAACTGTTACAGAGAATAGTAACAATTTAACCGACAAATACAGTAAACAAATGGAAACTATACAGGAAAAGTTAAAAGTCAATTCAGACATAGCAGACAAAAAAATTACCTTCATGCTTACATCAAGAGTGTTACACTCAGAGCACTTTTCCGGTGATTTCAACTATACCGGCCTGATGCCCGAAACTATAAAAGTAGAATACACTATGGACGTGAAAGATGCCATGATATTTCTTGACAACCGCTACAAACAAATAAAGAAAGATAAAAACTGGTATGTAACTCATGACAGACTGGACGAATATAATTACAACCTTGCCGAAACAGTAAATGTAACAAGAGATATATGCAGGGAACTCAAGAAAGAGTATCATTTACTTGCCGATGAACCATGGTTCTAAGTACCGCTCCAGATAAGTTCATACCCATTTCTAAAACCTGTCCCTGTCCGGACTCTTCCGGAAAAGATATGATCCTGTTGCGTGGTAAACTGGTTTTGCAGACTGTTAATATTTTGCGTCTATATAATTTATAACTCTCTTTTAATACGGCATATCTTTTCCTCCAGAGCCCGGCCAGGGACAGGAGCGTGTTCCATATTTTTTGGGTACCAATTTACCTGTTGCAGTAATGAGTGATGACTGCTGATAGCTGAACGCTTACAAAAAATATAAGTTTATATTAAAAATAACAGGATAATCATCTGTTATAGCAAATTATATATATAGTTATAAATATCCTCCAGTAACGTCCGGGCATTACGAAATACGAACGCCAGGAAGTAGTAATCAGGAGAAAAGTAACATAAGGAGGAGCAGGGATGAAAAAAAAGATAAAAAAATCTTCAGGTAAAATAACATCAGAATCAGAAAAAAAACTGCCTTCAAAGACGGGACATAAAGAAGAAAGAAAAAATATTTCCCATGAAATATCCGGTACAAAGACTGCGGGAAAAGAAATAAAGAAGAAACTTATACCTGAAAGTTCTACCATTTCTAAGGAAAAAAGTCACATAAAAAAACCTGTGTCATTACAGGAAAATAAAAAAATTATGCCTGAAAGAACAGGCGCTCCTCTGGACAAAAGTCACATAAAAAAACCTGTGCCATTACAGGAAAATAAAAAAATTATGCCTGAAAGAACAGGCGCTCCTCTGGACAA
>CAYSLJ010000003.1:34179-34604 GCA_964431735.1 uncultured Synergistia bacterium
AAGTCACATAAAAAAACCTGTGCCATCAGGAAAAATAATCACTTATGGCAGTAAAGATTTATCACATCCCGGAGATACCCATAAAGATACCGGGAACAAAGAAAAAACTATAAAGAAAATAATAAAAAAAATAATAAAATCTCCTTCAGGAGAGATTATAAAAAAAGAAATAATAGACAGAAGTGATATAAGAGAGAAAAAAACCTCAGACGAAGAGAGGTTTCTAAAAAAAATAAAGGGCAAATTAGAAGAAAAAAAAGAAACTGCCATATTAAAAGATGAGAAAATCACACTCGATGACGACCTGATAGACTCTCTTCTCAGGGCAGAAGGTATTGAGGAAAAACCCAAAAAAGAAATTACAGGTCATAAAGAAACTGCCATATTAAAAGATGAGAAAATCACACTCGATGACGACCTGATAG
>CAYSLJ010000003.1:34704-45144 GCA_964431735.1 uncultured Synergistia bacterium
AAAGAAATTACAGGTCATAAAGAAACTGCCATATTAAAAGATGAGAAAATCACACCTGATGACGATATAATAGACTCTCTTCTTATGGATGAGGATAATGAAGAACCAGAGAAAAAAGCAGACGAAAAAAGAACAGTGCTTCTGTCTGTAGCAAAAGAAGATTTACATTCAAAGGAAGCTGAACATTTTATTCATACATGTCTTGAACAACTTATAGAACTCGGTGCATCAGATCTTCATATATCTACAGGTCAACAACCCATAATAAGATGTAGAGGTGAACTGCGTAACCTTTCTGTGTCTCCTTTAAAGAGAGAATATACAGAAGGATTACTGAAAACAATACTTTCCGAAGAAGAAAAAGAAACACTTTTAAGACAGCAATCTATTGATTTTATGTATATTATGCAGTCAAAAGAAGGTCCTCCTCACAGATTTCGTTCCAATGTGTATTACCATAGAACAGGTCTGAATGCAGTAATGAGGATAATACCAAACAAAATACCTACTATTAAGGAATTAGGTATGCCTGATATTTTGTCGGCCTTCGGCAGATTTCATCAGGGACTTGTTCTAGTAACAGGAAGTACCGGAAGCGGTAAAACTACAACTCTGTCTGCTTTAATAGATCTTATAAATACAGAAAGAAACGATCATATAGTTACTATTGAAGATCCGATAGAATTTATTCATAAACCTAAAAGATGTATAGTTCGTCAGCGTCAGGTAGGAGTACATACAAAAAACTATAACAGGGCGCTCAAATCTTCAATTCGTGAGGATCCTGATGTTATACTTGTAAGCGAACTCCGTGACCTGGAAACAATACAACTGGCTATGACTGCTGCCGAGACAGGGTGTCTGGTGCTCTCAACTATGAGCACTACCAGTGCGGCACGAACTATTGACAGAATCATTGACTTTTTTCCTGCAGACCAGAGATTACAGGCAGGTGCCATGCTGTCAGATTCTTTAAGAGCTATAATATCACAGCAACTGATTCCTTCGAAAGATAGAACAATGAGATTTGCAGCAGTAGAGATCCTGATAGGATGCACTCCTCTATCAAGCCTCATAAAAGAGCAGAAAACATTTCAAATATCGTCATTGATAGAAACAAGCAGAGGACTTGGCATGCAATCAATGGATTCTTCTCTTATGACGCTTCTTGAAGATAACATGATAACCTATGATATAGCCCATGAAGCAGCACTGGATAAAACAATATTCGAACAATATAGAAAGAGAGAAAAGTGAATAAAACAGGTTCTACCAGAAGTCTACCAGTAAGTAATTTATCAAAAAAAATAGAAATAAGGTGGTAATTTATGGCTTTCAAAGATCTATTCGGCAGTTTTATGAAAGGGAAAAAAGTAAAGGAATTACCGGAGAAACAGGAAAAAGACAATGTCCAGGAAACCTTCCCTACAAGAAAACTCTTAAAAAGTGAGAGTGATATTACCAGGCTTCATTACAAATCTGTAGAAGATACACTGAAGATCCTGTGGCCAAGAGGAGAAATTCAGTGTACTTTTTTCGGACAGCTCTTCTACTCCAGAGGACAGAGAACAAATGCAATAAATACCCTGGTTTTTATAGAACGCATATTCTTTATCCATGTTTCTCATTTCCTGGAAGCAGCCAGAACGGAAACGGAAAAAGACATAAAAGATTCCAGTCTGATGGGCAAATTATCATCCCTTACAAAACCAATAGGCTCACCAAAACCTCAGATGAAATCCGATCTGGTAAGTAAAGAAGAAAAACGGGCGGCTCTCGGTATAATACTAGACCCTCTTCAAATAGCTCCATGTAGAACCATAAAAACATATCTTTCTCATGACTATACCCTGACAGATCTCTTTCAAATTATGCTCAGAGAAGGAGCGTCTGATTTGCATATATCTATCGGTTTATCTCCGAAATTCAGAATAAAAGGGGAACTGGCAGAAGGAGATTTACCGCCTGTTACAAAGGAAAAATCATGGGAACTCATATCTAAAATACTTTCGGATAAACAGAGAGAAATCTTTGAAAGAGAATGGGATTTAGATTTTACCTATGAAGTCTCAGAACTTGCCCGTTTTCGTTCCAATATATTAAAGGAACATGCCGGTATAGGAGGGGTATTCAGGATAATACCACCTGAAATACCTTCTATGGAAGAACTGGGTCTGCCGCAAATAGTAAAAAAAATAGCTGCATATAAACAGGGGCTTATTATAGTAACAGGTCCCACAGGAAGTGGAAAAACTACTACAATGGCATCTTTACTGGATTATATAAACAGTACGAGAAGTGCCAATATACTTACAATAGAAGAACCTCTCGAATTTATACATAAAAATAAAAAAAGCCAGATAAAACATCGTGAAGTAGGTATCCATACACCGAGTTTTTCCGATGCTGTGAAAGCTGCAAGAAGAGAAGATCTGGATGTTATTATGATAGGAGAAATGAGGGATATCGATACACTGACAGAAGCCATTCAGGCAGCCGATATGGGTAATCTTGTTCTGGGAATAATGCACACAACAGGTGTTACAAGAACTATAGAGAGGATTATAGAAGGCTTCCCCGGTCAGATGCAGGGACAGGTAAGATCTATGCTTTCAAGCTGCCTTCGTGCTGTAATAGCACAGCAACTTATACTGACTATGGACGGAACAGGAAGATGTGCCGTTGTAGAAGTGGCAATTTCCACCCAGTCTCTCGGAAATATGATCAGAGACGGTAAAACAAAAATGATTAATGCCGTAATACATAGCAGCAGAGATATTGGTATGCAGAGCCTTGACCTTGCTCTCTTACATCTGGTAAAAAATAGAAAAATTGATGAAGAAACTGCAAGACTTCGCTCATCAAGTCCAAGATCTTTTACAGTACCGGAAGAATTTAAACCGGCAAACAGTGAGCAATGAGTTGTATAATTTTATATCCCGGCCCGCTGTTTACAACTATCTTGATAACTATCTTGACAAAATAAAAAAGAAATTATATAGTATTTTTAGATATTCTAGTATACATATTTTTTGATTTTTACTTTAACTAAAAATCAAACCGGAGAGAGAAAAAAATCCTGTAATTGTCATAAAGTAATAAAGGATAATAATAAAATAACAAGGGGATTAACTATGGATTTCTTCAGTAAAACTACAAAAACATCGGCTTCCTTTACAGAAATACTGACAGAAGAAACATTCAGTTATTATAAAGAAGATAATATATTGATATATGATCCTGAAAAAGAATTAATCGAATTAATAGATAAGAAGAATGAAATTATAGAAGAAAGAATTGATATAAATCTCAAGAAATTTAAGCTCAGCGATCTTCTTACAAAATTGCTGGAAAGTGGAGGTTCGGAACTGTATCTTGAGCCGGGAAGCCCCCCTATTTACAGGATTAACGGAGATAGAATCTATACAACCAATCGCCCTTTATCCAGAAGTCAGATAGAAACTCTTCTGTCGTGTCTGCTCACTAAAAGCAAAAGAAAAATATTCGAAAATACAGGGACTCTGGATTTAGCCTATGAAATAACAGGGCTTGCAAAATTTCATGTCACTATTCTCTGCAGAAGTAATGGTACTGAAGCTATATTTAAATACATCACTGAAACTGATGAATTGAAATTACCAACTGTCAGGAAGAAAGTATCCAATCCCGCCAATATATAGAAAATAGAAAAGACTATTTCATTTTTTCTATATCATGAAACATGTCTACAATCTCAACTTCATCATCTGTATCAATGAGATTAAGAATTTTAGCAAACATCTGTTCTATTAAAGTTCCATCGGAAGAAACAAAAGCAATACCGAGTTCAGCTTTTTGCCATAGGTCATATTCTCCTACTTCTGCAATTGAAACACGAAACTTGTTCCAGATCCTATCTTTTAAACTTTTAAGTATCTGCCTCTTTCTTTTTAAGGAATTTGGTTCTTCAAGAAGATGTATGTCAAACCAGCACTTGCAAATATACATAAATCAATATAATCGTGACGCGTGACCGGTAAGGTTCACCATAGTGACTGCTCACTTTTCACTTTTCACAATTCACAACTCACCTCTCACAGATTATAACCAAATCAATCTAACTTTTCAATAAATGATTGAAAAATTTTTCTATTGGCTTTATAATAAAGGAATCAAAATTTAGAAAGGCGTGTAATTATGAAAAAAGTAGTACTTGCATACAGCGGTGGACTAGATACATCCTGTATACTTAAATGGCTTATAGATGAAGGATTTGAAGTAATAGCCTATCTTGCAGACGTAGGCCAGAATGAAGATTTTAACGAAACAAAGGAGAAAGCTCTCAAAATAGGGGCAACCAGAGTATATATTGAAGATTTGAAAGAAGAACTTGTTACAGATTATATATTCCCTGCATTCAGCGCAAATGCTCTCTATGAAGGAAGATACCTTCTCGGTACATCTCTTGCAAGGCCTCTGATTGCAAAAAGACATATAGAGATTGCAGAGAAAGAACAGGCTGAATATGTTGCCCATGGAGCAACAGGTAAAGGAAATGATCAGGTCCGATTTGAATTGAGTTATTATGCATTAAATCCAAAGATAAAAATCATTTCCCCGTGGAAAGACAAAGAATTTCTTGCAAAATTCAAAGGAAGAACAGACCTTATAAATTATGCAAAAGAAAAAAATATACCTCTCTCCGTAACGCTGGAAAAGCCTTACAGTATGGATGAAAATCTGCTTCACATAAGCTTTGAATCGGGCATTCTCGAAGACCCTGTCATGGAACCACATAAAGATATGTTCAAATTAACTATTGATCCTGTAGATGCACCTGACAAAGAAACAAAGATAGAAATACATTTTAAAGACGGTATACCGGTAAAAGTCGTAAATCGTGAAGATGGTACAATAAAGACAAAACCTCTGGAACTCTTTACCTATTTAAATCAACTGGGCAGAGAAAACGGCATTGGAAGAATTGATATAGTAGAAAACAGGTTTGTAGGTATAAAATCAAGAGGTGTATATGAAACTCCGGGAGGAACAATTCTGAGAGCAGCTCATATGGATATTGAAGGGATAGCCATGGACAGAGAAGTTATGAGACTCCGTGATATGCTCACACCCAAATTCTCAGAACTTGTTTACAACGGTTTCTGGTTCAGTCCTGAAATGGAGTTTCTTATGGCAGCAATAAAGAAAAGTCAGGAAATAATAGATGGAGTGGTTTGCTTAAAACTCTATAAAGGCAATGTTATAATTACGGGACGAACATCTCCAAGTTCACTGTATGATCAGTCTCTTTCCAGTATGGATATTGAAGGAGGATTTGATCAGACAGATTCGGAAGGATTTATAAAGATAAATGCCATAAGACTTATGGCCCATCATGAAATAACGAAAAGAATGGGGAAAAAGTGAGTGTGTAGGGGCGAACCTCTGTGTTCGCCCGGTGAGTAGTGAGCAGTGAATAGTGAGCAGCAATTTTAATGGTCACTTTTCACTTTTCACTTTTCACTTTTCACTTTTCACTTTCCACTTATTATGAAACTATGGAATAAAGGAAAAGAACTGAATGAACTTATAGAAGATTTTACGGTGGGAGAAGATTATATTCTGGATAAAGAACTTCTCCGTTATGACTGTGAAGGTTCTATTGCCCATGCCATGACACTGGAAAAATCCGGTATATTAACAGGGACAGAAAGAGAAAAACTTGTAGAGGCACTCAAAGAGATACAGAGAACCGGCATTGAGATAAAAAAAGAAGATGAAGATGTACATACTGCCATAGAAAACTATCTTATAGAAAAGCTGGGAGATCTCGGAAGAAAAATTCATACAGGACGCTCCAGAAATGATCAGGTCATGGTAGATGTGCAGTTATGGGCACGGGATAATATTTTAAAGGTATATACTCTTGGTGTTAATCTGGCAGAAATAATAAATGATTTTTCAAAGAAAAATCCCGCTCTTATGCCCGGTTATACCCATATGCAGAGAGCAATGATCTCTTCTTTACAGCTTCTGACCGGTTCTTATATAGAATCTGTTCTTGATGATCTCCTCTTACTGGAAACAGCTTTTCAGATAAATAATCGAAACCCTCTGGGAAGTGCTGCCGGATACGGTTCATCTCTGGGTCTTGACAGAGATTATACAGCAAAACTTATGAATTTTAACGGAAACAGGAATCCTATTTATGTTCAATCAAGACCGAAATTAATTTCCACAATGATTTTTCCCCTGTCCAGTTTTATGAAAACAGTGGATAAAATTTCATGTGATCTCCTTCTGTTTACCATGGGAGAATTTAATTTCTTTTCCCTGTCTGATGAATTCTGCACAGGTTCAAGCATAATGCCTCAGAAGAAAAATTATGATCTCCTGGAATTAATCCGCAGCAGTTCATCACAGGTTCACAGTTTACTCTACCGTGTCGATATGACGGGCAGTAAATTGATAAGCGGATATAACAGAGATTATCAACTCACAAAAGGTCCTCTTCTGGAAGCCTTTTCTGTAACATCAAAATGCCTTGAAGTAATGACACTGATCTTCAGCCATTTACAGGTCAATAAAGAAGCTATGAACAGAGCTATAAAGCATGAAATTTTTGCTACCGATAAGGCCTATGAACTGGTAAAAAATGGAACTCCCTTCAGAGAAGCTTACAGTATGGTAGCCAGAAATCTTGATAAAATCGAAATACCTGAACATATATACGATGGAAGAAATTTCCTGAAATTTAAAGACTATAAAAAGGAGATAGAAGAAAGAAAAATCTTTCTTACGCATCACGCATCACGTGTCACGCATTAAAAATTATGAAAATAACCATTCTTTTTATATTATTTCTTATTAGTACCGCAGTAATAATAATGGCAAAAGAACTTCCTTCAACAATGGTTTACAGGGATACAGAGATGGTACTCATTCCGAAGGGAGATTTCTGGATGGGAAGTACAGCAAAACAGGGACAGTTAGATGAATATCCGCAACATAAAGTCTATCTGTCTGATTATTATATGGATAAATATGAAGTAAAAAACAGTGATTTCTGTATTTTTTTAAATGAAAAAAATACTCACAGAGGCAGTCACAGTGAGTGGTGGATTGTAATAGACGATCAGAATTGTCTTATAGAATTTAAAGAAGGCCTTTACAAACCGAAGTCAGGAAGTGATAATTATCCTGTAATCAGTGTTACCTGGGAAGGTGCTACTGCCTATGCAACATGGATGGGAAAAAGATTGCCTACAGAAGCAGAATGGGAAAAAGGAGCGAAAGGAACAAGAGGCAATCTATATCCGTGGGGGATGGAATGGTCTCCCGACATGTGTAACAATCAAAATATGAATATACCGGTTCTGTTAAGTAATATGATTAATTTTTATCAGGGACGGGGCATACTTCCTGCAGGTTCCTTTCCGGGCGGAGCGAGTGATTACGGAATTATGGATATGGCAGGTAATGTAAGAGAGTGGTGCTCTGACTGGTATGATGAACATTATTACAAATCAAGCCCTTATAAGAATCCAGAAGGGCCCAAAACAGGGAAATACAGAATCTTAAGAGGAGGTTCATGGGAAAACTCTTCTCCTGAGGATTTCAGATGTGCCGATCGTTTTATATGTGACAAAGACCGTAGCTATGCCACAGGGTTCAGATGTGTAATGGACGTGAACAAAAGGTGAGTCGTGAAGAGTGAAATTTACGCGCCACGATTATAGTATCACCCATCACGAATTATAAAAATAGAAGGTGAAACAGAGTTGAATCTGATAAATTTAAAATGTGAAACATGCGGTGCCCAGCTTAAGAGAACAGCAAGTATGAGAACTCTTCAATGTGAGTACTGCGGTTCCAAATATCTTGCAGAAATTGACGGGCAATCTCAGGGATTGGATGACAGAACATTTATACTTCCCGTTAATATTGAAGAAGATAAAGCAAAAAATTATATCATGAGAGAAACTCAATTGAGACAGTTTGTTCATGAAAATACGGGAAAAGAGGTTTCCATGGTTAATCCCAGTGGAGTCATGATCCCATGTTATACATTTGAATGTGAGTTAACATCTAACTGGTACGGAGAAAATGCAGTACAAAAAATGAGGCAGGTATACAATCAAATGACAGGAATGCTTGAAAATCAGGCTTATGAAGAATGGTATCCCCAAAACGGACAGCATTACGGAAAACATAATGCTTTTATATCTGCATCAGGAGCTTTAAAAGAAAGTGAAGGGAAATGGGGAGAACTATTCCCCCTTCCCCTGGAAAAAAAATCCCTTTTTATAGATGATAGTGAGAACCAGCGTTTTTCTCTGGAAATACCCGATATGTCACCGGAAGAAGCATGGACTAAAGGTGAAAGAGAAGCAAAAAGACTTGAAGAAGAAGACTGTAAAACCCTTGTAGGAAGGCTTAAAAATGTAAATTCGAAAATAGATAAAAAAGAGGTCTCTCTTGTTTATGCACCTGTATGGATCTTTAATTATAAAGTAGATAATATACCTTACAGAAATCTGGTCTGTGCCACAAGCGGTAAAGTAATAGGTGAAATGCCTACCAATTTCGAACAGCTCTTTGATAAACTCAGAAGTATACAGCAAGAAATGTCCAAAATGACCAATTATTTTATCATCGCAATTGTAGGTACTATTCTATCGCTTGCACTTCTTTTCGGCACTGTTTTACTTCCTTTTACAGTATATATTATATATTATTTATACCAGAAAAGAAATGATATGCAAAAGAAATTTGATGAAGAATTTGAAAAGAATATTTTAACGAATAAATATAATCTATGTTATTATATATTGAGAAAACGTACAGACCTTAAGCCCTCTCTTAATCTTCCAACACTATCCGGCATATCGGCAGTAGAAAGATGTCTTGATGAAGAAGAAGGGGGAAAAATTGATAATACAATAGTAAAGGAGCTGGTAGCCAGATATCTTCTGGCAACAAATCCTGCTGCAGGTGAAACACCGGCAGAAAAAATTGAAAAAATGCTTGGTATGAAAAAGAGTAATGTTATAGGTACAGCAGTTTCCGGCACATCAATAGCAAAAATGCCTCAGGGAGGAACAATGTCTGATAAAGCAGAGAACCCTGTGCCTGCAAAATGCA
The DNA here is from genome assembly GCA_964431735.1 of uncultured Synergistia bacterium. GTDB lineage: Bacteria > Vulcanimicrobiota > SpSt-956 > SpSt-956 > JAKJGF01 > CALARM01. Next base: position 43,828 of record CAYSLJ010000003.1, read on the forward strand.
AATGCGGTCAAATAATTAAAGAAGGCTGGAAGGTATGCCCGATGTGTGGGAATAAATTTTAAAGGAAAATTACAGGAAAAATATTGATTTTATAAAATCACTAACATATAATTATGTATATCAATGACCTGGCCTGTAACAGAACTCACAATATAAGGGTATTACAGCATAAGGCCTGTCATTCCTCCCTGCAGAGGAGTGCAATTATTATAAAAATCAAGGGAGAGTTTATAAATTGAACGAACAGAAAGGGCAAGATAAACAACTCTTAAAAGTTTCATCACTGGAAGAGATCAGAAAAAGTTTTAAACTCAGAATTGAAGAAAATAAGAAAGAACTTCAAATAGAAAAAGAACAATCTGTAGAATCCAGGCAGGCAGATGGTCAGAGAAACTATCAGATCTTCAGATCTATTCTGGATACCTTCTGGGCAGAAGGGCATTTATCAGATGTCCAAAAAAATTTGATTGAGAGAAAAAAAATAGCCCTTGCAATTCCTGATGATGTGGCAGAAAAAATTGAAGGGGAAGTAAAAAATAAATACTGTCAAAAAATTGAAGACAGTTACCAGAAAAAAGAAAATTTATCTGAAATAAAGAAAAATAAACAGAATCTGAAAATTCTTCTGTACAGAACCATGCTGGAAAGTACCCTTGTAGATGGAGATTTTACAGAAAAAGAAACACTTTATTTAAGAAGAAAAAAAATAGAACTTGACATAACAGATGAAGAAGCAACATCACTGGAAATACAGGTAAGAACAGAACTAAAGTCTGAAAAATCTTCTGCGGAAAAATCCCTGCTACCGGTTAATAAAATTACTTTAAATCGCCATCCCAGGCCTGAAGAACATGAAGATAAAAAAACTGAAGAAATTTCTCCTGAAAATGTAAAAGAAGAAACAGATAAAACAGCTTCAGAAAGATTATTTATAAAACCTTATACATCTCTACCGGAAAAAGAAGAAATTAAAAACATTGAAATAAAAGAAGAGTGTTCCGGGAAATCAGATGAAGAAGCTAAAAAGCAGGCTCTCAGGTTAAAATGGCTTGCTGAAGAAGAAGCTCTTCAGAAACAGGATGAAAAAACTTCTGAAGAAGAAGCTAAAAAACAGGCTCTCAGGCTAAAATGGATTGCTGAAGAAGAGGCCATTAAAGATCAGGAAGGGGAAAAAATAGAGACACAACTTCCTGAAGAAGAAGCAAGAAAAATCGAAGAAGAAGAACTTGCACGAAAAGCACAGGAAGAATTCAACAGAGCTCAAGAAGAAGCAAGAAAAATCGAAGAAGAAGAACTTGCACGAAAAGCACAGGAAGA
>CAYSLJ010000003.1:45244-45517 GCA_964431735.1 uncultured Synergistia bacterium
ATTCAACAGAGCTCAAGAAGAACTACAAAAAAAAGCCGGAGAAGAATTGAAAAAATCTGAAGAAGCCAAAAAACAGGCTCTCAGATTAAAATGGCTTGCCGAGGAAGAGTCTCTCAAGCAACAGGAAGAAAAAACATCCGACCCTGACACAGAAGACGAGTTAAAAAAGCTTGAAGAAGAACTTGCAAGAAAAGCACAGGAAGAATTCAACAGAGCTGAAGAAGAAGCAAGAAAGCTTGAAGAAGAACTTGCAAGAAAAGCACAGGAAGAATT